>JAXEPX010000001.1:0-6364 GCA_034117325.1 Phascolarctobacterium sp.
TATCGGCTATGCCGTAGATGCTACTGCGGACTCCTTAAATAACGGTATTAACGCTGTTACTGCCAAATATGGCGTCAGCTCCACGGATGCTACGAAGGTTGTGCCCATTATCTCCGTAGGCGATGGCAGTCGTGCCGGTGCTGCTCAGGTAAGCGGCCCCCAGGAAAAGGTGGACCAGGTCAAGGCAGCACTGATTATTGAACAAACTATTCTCGGTATTAGGGCAAAAATTTTGATCCCTGTGGACCGTGTTGATTATAAAAATGTGAACCGCATTCAGGGCGTGGGCGTAGCAGCCTCCTTGGATGTAAAAATTTAAATTTACCCATACAAAAAGCACACTGTAGTTGAGGACAAGCCTCAGCGACAGTGTGCTTTAGTTTTTAGTTATATTAGCTATATTAGAAGCGTCTCTGGCTTAAAAATCGTCGGGCAGGCGCAAAATAGCCGTAACGATTTTCTTTGCGCTTTCCTTCAGGGATTCCGGAACAGCCCATTCGAGCGGGCTATGGTTGTCGCCGCCGCGGACACCGCAGCCGCAAATCGTGGGTACGCCCGCGAGCGTAGTATGCGCAGCATCGCTAGCGCCACCCTCATACAGTGCTGCCGGAGCAGCAAAGCCCAGCTCTACGCAGGCATTACGATATACCTCATAGAGAGCATCGCTTTTAGCAACCTTTTCCATAGCGGGGAACTTAGCCTGCTCCACCAGTTCCACGGTGATTCTGCTGTCGGAGGGGTGAGCGCAAATCTCGCGAATCTTCGCCATGGCCTCCTCGTACATGGAAAGGCTGCTATAGCGCAGGCTGGCCGAGATTTCACAGTAGTCGGGCACGGAGTTAACGGCACTACCGCCACTGATTTTGCCGCAGTTGCAATAAACGCCATCGGGATAATCGGTCAGGCTTTCCAGCTTCTCGACAAGCTTCGCTGCTTCACGAATCGCATTAGCGCCCTTCAGCGGAGCGCGGCCCGTGTGCGCAGAGATGCCATGCACCTTAATCTTGAAAATATTGGCGCCCTTGCGCTGGAGCACCACATCGCCCTTAGCGGGAGCACTTTCGCAGTTAAAGGCAGCCGCTGCTCCGGGAGCATTCTCGTGATAGAGTGCGAGGCTAGCTTCATTAGATAATTGGTGCGCTACCTCCTCGTCACCGGTGAACAAAAGCTTGATTTGGCGCTTCTTATAGCCGGCAAATTGCAGAGCCTTCGTTACTAAGAGGGCAACGGCGATACCACCCTTGCAGTCATAAACGCCGGCACCGTGGACGATGCCTTCTTCCTCAACCCACAGCTTATCACCAAAGGAGCCCTTGGCATGGACGGTGTCCATATGCGCCATCAAGAGAATCGGAGGCAGGGAGGCCTCCGGCGTCCAGGCAGCTACACCTGCTCCTGCAGTGGGGTAGGCGTATTTTTTCGTTTCCAGGCCCATGGCTACCAGATAGGTATCCATATGGGCTGCCAGCGTGTTCACGCCCTCTAGGTTAGCGCTGCCGCTCTCGATGAGAACGATTTCCTTCCACAGATGCAGCATGGACGGATATTGGCTGTCGATAAAATCATAAATTTTTTGCATATCCATAATTAAGCCTTAGTTTTTATTCTTCTTTGCTTCTTCCAGCTTGTTTTTCATCCAGTCAATCATGGCCAGCTTGCCGAAATCATGCCAGGTTTCGCATTCAGTGTTTTTGGCAATGTATTCATTCCATTTATCCTGATTAACGTTTTCAACCTCCATCAGGTTCATGATGCCAAAGCCGCTACGCCAGATCATATCATCCATGGACGTAAATTTGCTATTAGCCTCGAGGAATTTCGGATTGAAGAGCTCCTGGAAGGTAATGCGGCTCATCATTTGCCCCAGCTCTTTATCAGCAGTAAATTTGGACATATAGCCCTTAAAGGTTTTATCTAATTCCTTATGATTCATGGTAATCCTCCATAATTTGTAAAATATAATATAAGCTATTTTATCACAAATTGCGGGATAATGGCAGTCCTAACTGCAAATTTATTTACACTTTCCCCCGGAGTGTAAATAATCTGTAACAAAAACTGAGGATTTATCTCCCCTCTGTTGAAATCCTAGTTGAATCATAGTAAAATATCATCAATGAAAGGTTGTGAAAGTATGCGCATTTCTACGAAGGGGCGCTATGCGCTACGCTTAATGCTGGATTTGGCGATGAATAGTAATGGCGGCTTTATTTCCCTCAAGGCAGTGGCCCAAAGGCAGGGGATTAGCGATAAATATTTAGAGCAGATTATTCATCAGCTAAGCAAGGCAGAGCTTGTGCAGAGTGCTCGTGGTGCTCAGGGCGGGTATAGGCTGGCCCGAGCGAGCAATGAGTATAGTGTGGGCGAGATTTTGCGCACGGTGGAGGGAAGCCTGGCTCCTGTTTCCTGCCTGGACTGCGCTACTCCCTGCGATAAATTTGATTCCTGTCTGACCATCGGGCTGTATAAAAAAATTCAGGACGCCATCGATGGGGTGGTGGATAATACGACGCTCGCCGATATTTTAGAGGATTATAGCAAGAAGCACACAGGCTGCTAATATAAAAATCGCATATAGCGCACCATCTACTTCATAAACGCTCCTAGACGTACCTCTAGTACGCCGTCGCACCCAAGGGTACAGCGCGACCAGCATGTGTTCGCTGCGCTGCGCTTGCAACCACATGGGTCGTGGCTTGTCGTTCCGCCTCGTATCTGGTACCTTCTCCACGGTCTTAAAGGTAGAAGAAAGGATAGCTTATATGAAATTGTGTGATTTGAATAAGTACATTGAAATAGATATTGCCGAAGCGCTCGAAGAGCGCTTCATGGAGAGCGAGGAGCTTTATGTGCGCTTTTTGAAGAAGCTGGAGGCGGCCAATGATTTGGCTGTGGTGGAAGGCTTTGTAGCAGAGGAAAATTGGCCGGAGGCGCTGCGCAAGGCGCACAATCTGAAGGGCGTGTGCGCTAGCCTTGGCTTGACGAGGCTAACGACCCAGCTGGCAGAGCTGGTTAAGCTTTTGCGCAGCGATGGCTTTACCAAGGAGCAGGTGGCGGAGCAGCTGGAGGGCATTAAGCCGGAGTGGGATAAAACTCTAGGATATATCCGTGAGCTGGAGGCTTGAAAGCTTTTAGTAGCTCACTGAGCTTAGCATGGTGCTTTAGCTTGTGGGCCTTGTAGGGGCAAGGTTTATTGGCGAGCTGTATTTTTGAAGAAGGATTTGGTGTAGGAATGAATTTAGTGATTATTGCTTTGGGTGGAGCCTTGGGTGCGGTGAGTCGCTTTCTTGTGGGCAATGCGGTGAGTAAGTCCATTGGCAGTGCCCTGCCCTATGGCACCTTCGTCATCAATGTTGTGGGCTGCTTTGCCATGGGCCTTTTAATGACCATCATAGTGGATAGGGAGCTGCTACCGGCGGCTTGGCGCTTGTTTTTATGCGTGGGCTTTCTAGGGGGCTTCACCACCTTTTCCTCCTTTGGCTACGAAGCCTTGATGCTGCTCACAGAGGGCAGACTATTTGCTGCCCTTGTTTATGTGGGCGGCAGCGTGCTCTTAGGACTCGTTGCAGCAGGCGCAGGTGTGCTGTGCGCCAGAGTGTTGTAAGGATTCTTAATGAATAAGTTTGGATTTTGAAAAACTAGTTGCTTCTTACCCTTTTAGGAATTTAATACATCTTATATGTTTAATTGTGTAATATTTGACAGGTAGCATTTCTATCTTTGTGTAAGAGTGGTGTAAATTAGGAGGTCATGACCATAACTATAGAACGATTTACCTATAACGATATTGAAGAAGCCACACGCTTAACACTGCTTACCTGGGGCGAGGAGATGGCTTTGGCAAACGAAAAGCTAAAGGCAGTTCTCTACGAGTCTATGGTACGTTATTACTTTCGCAGCTCAGAGTTTTCTTATAAAATGGTGGACGAGGATAATTCCACGCAGGGCTTTTTGCTTGCCGCCCCCTTAACAGCTAGGGATAATTCTCAAGGCTGGCTGCTAGAGCAGCTTCAAGATTTTAGGCTTGACGAGCAGGATCTAGTCTACAACTATTTGCGCTATTTGAGCTACAATGGACAGCAGGTGCGTAAGCTGGCCCAAGCCGATGATTTATTGCTTTGTCTCTTTTTAAGCCGCAAGCCCGGCGTGGGCAGCAAGCTTTTAGAAAATGTAGAGGAGGTAGCTCGTAACCATAATATCAAACACATGCATTTATGGGCCGATGCCACCTGCGATTATAGCTATTATCGTCGCCGTGGCTATAAGGAAGGCGGACATTTTGTGAATAAGGTTCTGCCAGAATTAGGCCAGCAGGCCACTTGGATTTATAGTAAGGAAGTGCGCTAATGAAGATTTATACGCTAATGGAAAATACTGTTAAGGATGAGCATTTTTGCTGCGAGCACGGCTTGAGCTTATATGTGGAAACCGCGAAGCACAAGCTGCTTTTTGACACATGCGGCAGCGCTGCCTTTGCCGAAAACGCCGCGAAGCTAGGCGTTGATTTAAGCCAGGTGGATATTTGTGTAATCTCCCATGGGCATAACGACCATGGCGGAGGCTTAGCAAAATTTTTAGAGCTCAACAGCAGTGCGCCCATTTATATTAGTCGCTACGGCTTTGAACGCCATTTTGCAGGTACTGAGCGAGAAATCAGCCTTTCAGCAGCTCTCAAGGATAGTGGTCGCTTTGTGTTCGTGGAAGATTATTTAAAAATTGATGAGGAGCTGGAGCTGTGCAGCTGCAACGATAAAAAAGCTCTGCATTTCGCTGACAGCTTTGGCCTGAATATGCTACAGGACAACCAATTTATACCTGACGACTTTCGTCACGAGCAATACCTTACTATTCACGAGAATGGGCACAAGGTGCTTTTAAGCGGCTGCTCCCATAAGGGCATTTTAAATCTCATGGAATGGCTCAAGCCCGATATTTGCATCGGCGGCTTTCATTTCATGAAGCTGGCAACTAGTGGAGCTGACGAAAAGATTTTGCAGGAAGCAGCCCAGAAGCTTGAGGCACTGCCTGCTGAATACTATACCTGCCACTGCACCGGCGCTGAGCAGTACGCTTATCCCAAAGAACGCATGAACAGGCTGCACTATCTTGCTGCGGGTGATGTTTTAGAAATTTAAAAGTGAGCATAAATAGTCTAACCCCTCGACTCAGCGAGTCGAGGGGTTATTTTATGTGTAGTTACTATTATCAAGCTAACGTACAAAGCTCACATTCACACCGCTCTAGCGCACAGCACGCCTGCGGCAGCAGCCACAAGTCCTAAAGCCACGCTGCCGCCTACATAAGCCAGCACGGCTAACAGTTTGCCCTCCGTCAAAAGCATGAGAGCTTCGTAGCCAAAGGAAGAAAAGGTTGTAAATCCTCCTAAAAAGCCTACGCAGAGAAATAAACGCCAAGTAGCAGGAAGCATCTCCCGATCCACAATTATCGTCATCAAAAGGCCCATAGCAAAGCAGCCAACAATATTAATCACAAAGGTGCCGTAGGGTAGTGCGCTGCCCAAGGCCCTGCTCACCCCATTGCCTAAAAGGAAGCGGCTTACTGCGCCTAAGGCTCCGCCTAAAGCGATAATTAGCAAATTCAATTTAATATTCAGCCCCTTCCCTCTTATTAACGCTTACAAGCTTCACAAAACTAGTTTGACATTTAATAAAAAGCGTTTAAGCATCTAACCGGCGGATACAGTCCAACGTCCGCTCCCACTCAGGTCTTATATAGTTCAACTGCCCTACTACCTGCTCCGCAGTAAAGCCCTCGCTGCGCAAAAGCTTCACTAAAGCAGCCAGCTGCGCTTGCAGCTTGGTCAGGCCCAAGCTGCCGCACACGCCCTTCAGATTATGGGCCTTGCGCAGCGCCTCCGGCCAGTTTTGCTGCGCCACAAAGCTCTCCACCACCGCCAAATCATTGGCTGCCTCCAGCTTTTTCAAAAAACGCGCATAGAGCTCCTCGCTATCCATGAAGCGCTCCTCCAAGGCCTCGTCAATATCAATCTCAATATATTGGGACAAATCGCGCAGTTGCATATCAACCCTCCTGAACATTAGTAATTATAAATTTTAGTACTCCTAGGAGCCACAACGAAGTAGATGGCGCCTTATCCACGGTCTTAAACATGAATATACTCGCTCATCACCCTAGCCAACAACTTCATCTTCACAGGCTTCACCATGTAGTCATTCATGCCCGCCTGCATAGCAGCCTCCACATCATCGCTGGAGCTATTGCCCGTCAACGCCAAAATCGGCACGCTGATGGCGTCTCGCCTAGGCAGCTGGCGTATCCGCCGCGCCGCCTCGCAGCCATCCAGCTCCGGCATCTGCACATCCATGAGCACCAGCTGCACGCT
>JAXEPX010000002.1:0-8392 GCA_034117325.1 Phascolarctobacterium sp.
ACCACCCGTTTGACGGGTGGTGATGCTTTGCTCTTATTATTTATTTGAGGTTTTACTATAAAAATATACCGCTTATTTATTTTTATCTCTAAGATAGATTTTTCGAGAAATCCAGGTATCGAATTTCTCTTTTTTAGCGGCCATTCTTTGCTCAGTCATAGCTTTATTAATTTGCTTGAGGTCCTGTGCCGTATCCTCCCAATTTGCTTCCTTAAACATGGTTTGACGCTTGGGGAGCACGCTGATAATTTGCTCCTTGCACTCATGAGTAATGCGTACGCGTAGGGGCGTATCGGGCGGCAGGCTGCGGATGGCTTTGTTAGCATAGCTGGCCGTGAGGGCTGCAGCCTCGGCTATGGCGGTAGCATCCCAGGGCTTTTCACTGCGCCCTAAAGTATAGGGACCTGCGAAATCAGCTAGCTCAAGGACAATGTCACTATCCTTACGACAGGAGCGTAAAAGCTCCTCGTGCTCCTTAGTTTTATTAATGGCAAGGATATGACCTTGATAGTGGAAAAAACGACCTGCCTGCGCAAGGAGAAAATCCTCGTTACGAGGCTGGTGAAATTCCTTGAAGATAATCCAGAAACGCATACTGCTTTTGCGTTCCGTAAGAATGCAGCCTCCTCCGGAGGCAGGGATTTCTGTAAAGCCATATTTTTGGGCCAGTTCAAGCTGCTCGGTGCGGCCGCGGCCGTAGATGCCTAGTAGTCTAGAGCGGTCCACAAGACCGCTTTTTTCTATCTCTGTGGGCTCTAGCTTGAGAGCGGACAGGGGACGCAAAAGAATTCCCTTGGAGTGGGATTCTCGGTGAACAATGTTCATAGCGTCTGGTCTTTGGCTCATGGGCCTTTGCCAGAGGACCTCACCCGAGATAATAAATTTGGCGTTAAGCTGTGTCATAATTTCCTTAGCCTTCGTGGCCATCAGGGTATGACAGTCTGTACAGGGGTTAAGGGCGGAGCCAAAGCCGTTTTTAGGCCCGTTTTTAATTAAAGCGAGAAGCTCTTGAGAAATATCCACTGCAATAGCTTCAATGCCATAGAGGTGACGCCATTTTTCTAGCGCTTCCGGCTGACCAAAAAAAGGGGAGCAAAAATGCAAGCCTAGCACCTTTAATCCTTGCTCCATAACGACACGCATAGCTAAAATACTATCGAGGCCGCCGCTTAAAAGTGCAACCGCATCATATTTGTCTTTTAAAGCATTCATAATAAACAATATCCTTCGTTAGCTTATCCTTAGAGTAGAGAGATAGTAATATTATACTACAGTAGTTATAGGCAAAGCAAAATTTTTCAGCAGTTTACCCGCCCTAGCAGAAAAAAGATGTAGATGCAAGCAGGAATATTTGTGAATATCGTAGAATACTCATATGTTTTATTGTGCGCAGGTAAAAAATTAATTACTCGTTAAACTTTAGGGAGTTCAGCATAGAGAAATTTTTTAGCAAGAGTAAAGGAAGGGGATTGCTGGTATGGAGAAGAAGGCTAAGCTTGATGATAAGCATATAGGGTCACTGGTCGAAAAAGGAAAATTGCAAAATTGTAAGCTGTGTTTTGCTGATGTCACGGATTTGGTAGCTACTTTAGCAGACTTTACCCCCAAGGATTATGAAAAGATCATGGCGGCATTGACAAAGGCTCATATAGAACTAGTTGATAAGCTGACGAAGGAAGATTTAGAGGCAGGTAAGGCTGCTGTCGAGGCAGCGAAGAAAAAGGAGATTAAGCCTTCTAAAGCCAGAACTGCAGTAAAGCCTGCTCAGACTATCTCTGCGAGTCCTGCTGTAACGGAGCCTGTGATTATGGAGCAAAGCCTTAATCTTGATGCTGCTGATGAGCCTACAGCAGAGCAGCTTACTAGTATCATGAACAGTGATGAGCCTGCTGCTGAGGAAATGCTTGATATCGAGGAACCAGAGGGGGAAGAATATCATAAACAGGAGGATGGTAGTGGAAGCTATGACGAAGAGGAAGAGAACGATAGCTTTGGCTACTATGCTGATGATAATAACCCGATTACCTATACAGAGGACCCGATTAGAATGTACCTTAAAGAAATAGGTAATTTTACACTGATTAGTAGTGAGGACGAGGTCAAGCTGGCTAAGCGCATAAATAAAGGGCGTGCAGCGGAGCTAATTATCAGGGGAGAAAGCTGTCTTGACGATGGGGTGGATTATAGCAAATGGTCCGATGAGGAGATTGCTAAAAAATTTGATGATGATTTGAAAAAAGAAAAAGAGATTACTGGTCGTCGCTCTATTGCAAAGCTGCTTTCTCGTATCAAAAGAAGAAAGGCTGCAGGCAATCCTTATTCTATTGAGGAGTACAAGCAGGTTGCAGCAAGGCTTACAAAAGCGGAGCATAAGCGCCTTTTGAAATTTACTCAGGATGATAATTGCTATATCGAGGGTATGGAGAATGTGGATGTAGATACCTGTGATATTGCTAAAGAGGTAGCTTATTTATTCCAAATGCAGGCGCTCTTAAAGGAAATAGATGCTCGTAAGATTCAAGATATCTGTGGCTTCACTGTACCAGAGTCCAAGGCGCTTTATAAAAAGCTATTGACTCATATTGAAAAGCAAGGGCAGGACGCCAAGCATCGCTTGTCCGAGTCTAATTTGCGTTTAGTAGCTAGTATTGCGAAGCGTTACGTAGGCAGAGGCATGCAGTTCCTGGATTTAATTCAGGAGGGCAATATCGGCCTCATGAAGGCAGTGGACCGCTTTGACTTTACTAAGGGCTTTAAATTTAGTACGTATGCTACCTGGTGGATTCGTCAAAGTATTTCTAGAGCGTTGGCGGATCATGCACGTACGATTCGTATTCCTGTGCATATGGTAGAAACCATTAATAAATTTAATGGCATTAAGAAAAATCTTACGATTACTTTAGGCAGGGAGCCTAAGCTTAAGGAAATAGCTGAGGCCATGGGCATTACTCCGCAAAAGGTAGCGGAGATTGAAGAATATACTCATGACGCTACCTCGTTGGATATTTCCGTCAATGATGAAGGTGATACCTCTATTGGCGATTTAATCGGTGATGATAATGCTATTTCTCCCGAGGCTGCAGCGGCACAGGCAATGCTGCGTCAGCATATTAATGAAGCCTTAAGCGAGCTGAAGCCTAAGGAACAGGAGGTTTTACGTTTGCGCTTTGGCCTTGATGACGGACGTGAAAGAACCTTGGACGAGATTGGCAAAATGTTTGGTGTAACTCGTGAACGTATTCGCCAGATTGAGGCTAAGGCTATTAAAAAGCTGCGTTCACCTCAAAGAAGCAATAAGCTCAAGGGCTATGATTTGCAATAATTAAAGATGTTTTTGAAATTGGTAGTTTAATTAAGTTTTTTGCGCAAGTATTAGGATAGTAGACATAATATTTTAAGAAAATCTGAACAAGGGAGTGGTAGAATGTTCAAGAAACTCCAAGGAGTGGACTTGGTTCCGGAATATGCCCATGCGAAGGCAAAGCTCTATCGTCTGGATGCACCGCAGCTGGTAAATAAGTATTACATTGTTACGAGCGCAAGCACGCGGCATCTATTGAATTCCCCCGAGGTGGTGGGCTTTGAAAATTATGATCGCATGTGCAATCCGACGAAAACGACGCTGGATTATTTCAACAAGCATGGCTTGATTACTTCGGCTAATATACTGACGATTTTGCGCGGTGGTCTCAATTACCCGCTTGAGGAGTGCTGCTATCGTGCGGGCATACCCGTCAACGATATGAGCTTCCTCTCCTGCGAGCGCGTCTTCGACGGCGAGCTGATCACCGGGCTTGATATTAAATATAAAAAGCTGAGCATTATCGATGGTGGTACGTTGATTATAGGTGATATTATCGCAACAGGCGACACGTTAGTAAAATGTCTGAAGCATATCGTCAAGGAATACCGCAACGCAGAATCACATCTGCGCAACATCATTTTCTTCACCATCGGTGGTAATATGGGTATCACGGTGCTGGAGAACCTGACCGAGGAGCTGCGCGAGTATTGGCCTCAGTTCGAGGGCTTCTACTGTGTTTATCATGAGGGTATTTTTAGCACCTATAAGGAAAAAGGGGTCACGGGCGTGAACCTGCCCTTTGTTGACTTCTACTGGAAGGACGCTGTGCTTGCTCCGGAGTATCGTGAACAGACCTTGGCCGACGACGATGCCCTTTTTGAAAAATGCACTATTTATGACGGCGGTGCGCGTCGCTACGAGATTCCCGAGCATTATCATGAGGTAATGGAATATTGGGAAAAGCTGGATGCCATCGCTGATGAGGTGGATTTTGCAGCCTTTACAGACGAAAAATTTGGCTACAAAACACCGGTCTCCTATGAGGAATGGCTCGAGGAAAATCATTACCATAGAATCGATAGCGCCATTACCGAAAGGCTGTATGCACAGGAGCTGGCTTATCTTGAGGCCAATAAAAAGCGTACGCTGAAGGAGATTACAACTCGTCGTATAGCAGAATTCAAGGCTGCTGTAGGAAAATATGTAGGCTTATGATGATTTTATTTTGAAGGGGGACACGATTATGAGTGCAAAGCAAAAAGTAGTTGATGCAGATTTCGCCACATCGGCCGTACCGGCAGCCAATCGCCGCAGCCTGATGACCATGTTTATGATTATGCTGGGCTTTACTTTTTTCTCAGCGAGCATGTGGGTTGGTCAACAGCTGGCTAAAGGACTGGATTTGTCAGGCTTTGTCGGTGCGTTAATTTTAGGTGGTATTATCCTGGGCGGATATACAGGTGCTCTGGGATATATCGGTGCAGAAAGTGGTTTGTCCTTGGACTTGCTTGCACAGCGTAGCTTTGGTGTGAAGGGTAGCTATTTGCCTAGTGCGATGATTTCCTTTACACAGGCAGGTTGGTTTGGTGTAGGTTTGGCGATGTTCGCCATTCCCGTTGCGAAAGCACTCTTTGGTGATAGTCAGACTGTGATGTACGGCATGGTGCTCTTGGCTGGCCTCTGTATGACCTTTACTGCGTACTATGGCATCAAAAGTTTGACGGCCATCAGCTATATCGCTGTACCCTGTGTTGCTATTTTGGGTAGCGCAGCAATGTTCATGGCGATGTCTCAGGGTGAGGGTACTCTGGCAGAGCAATTTGCTAAGAGCAGTGGTGACCTAACTGTTATCAGTGGCGCTGGCCTCGTAGTGGGCTCCTTTGTTTCTGGTGGCTCCGCAACGCCGAACTTCACTCGTTTCGCAAAAAATGGCAAAACCGGCTTCTGGACTACGGTTGTGGCCTTCTTCATTGGCAATAGCCTGATGTTCTGCTTCGGTGCTGTTTCCTCTATTTTCGTCGGTGGCAATGCTAACGATATTTTCGACGTAATGCTGAAGTTGGGCCTCTTCTGGACCGCAGTGCTCGTTCTGGGCCTGAATATCTGGACTACGAATGACAATGCGCTCTATTCCACGGGTCTGGGCCTTGCGAATATCACAGGCATGGATAAAAAGAAAATGGTTCTTTTCTCCGGCGCACTAGGCACTGTGCTCGCAGTATGGCTGTACAATAATTTCTGCCCCTTCCTGGGCATGCTGAATGCTACCCTGCCTCCGATTGGTATTATCCTCGTGCTTAGCTATTTTATGCATCGCGACAAATATCAACCAGGTGCCAAAGTTGAGCTGAAGCAAGTGGAGTGGGGCTCAGTTATCGGCGTGGTAGCTGGCGCAGTAGTGGCTAATATACTGCCCTTTGGCATTGCTTCTATCAACGGCATGGTCGTTGCTTCTATTTGCTACATCATTGGCGATAAAATGTCTAAATAAGGTATGTTTTTTAGACGACTATATAGTTAGGTATAAAACTTGCGCACAGTCTTTTAGCTGTGCGCAAGCGCTATAAATAAGTAAAAAATAAGGTGACCTAAATGATTAATGAAGAGAGAATTTTAAACGAATTTATTGAATTAGTAAGCGTACCCTGCCCCAGCAAGGATGAAAAAGCTGAGGCTGAGCTGATTATGGCGAAGCTGCGCGCGCTGGGTTTAGAGCCTGTCATGGATAAGGCTCATGAAAAAACCGGCGGCACCTGTGGCAACGTTTGGGCCTATGTCAAGGGCAATGTGCCTGAGGCGCCCACGCTGCTTTTTGAGGCACATATGGACTCCGTAGCGCCCACTACTGGTACGAAGGTAGTACGCAAGGACGGCGTGCTCTATAGTGATGGTACGACGACCCTTGGCGGTGACGATAAGGTCGGCGTTGCTGGTATGTTGGAGGCGGTGCGCGCATTGAAGGAGGATGGCGTGCCTCATGGTGATATCCAGCTGCTTTTCACGATTAGTGAGGAAATCGGCTGCTTGGGTGTGGTGAACCTGGATAAAAGCTGGATTAAGGCCGACTATGGCTACTGCATGGATATCGGCGGTAGCATGGGTGAGATCACCTATGCGGCACCGAAGCTGTATGATATCTATGTTACTGTGAAGGGCAAGGCTGCACATGCTGGTATTGCGCCGGAGGAGGGCGTGAACGCGATTATGCTGGCGAGCGCTGCTCTGGCGAAGCTTCCTGCTTACGGTCGCATTGATGCGGAGACGACCTTTAATATCGGCGTTTTTAATGCAGGCATTGGCACGAATATCGTTTGCCCCGAGGCAAAATTTGTCATCGATATGCGCTCCTTGAATGTGCCGAAGCTGGAAAAGCTGAAGGATGATACTATTGCCCTGATTCGCGAGACTGTGGAGGCTGGTCATGGCCAGGTAGAGTTCGAGGTCGTGGAGGGTTGCCCTGCTGTAGAATTATCCAAGGATCATCCCTGCATTGATCTGGCACGCAAGTCTGCGGAGCGCTTGGGCTTTAAAGTAGAGCTGAAGACGACGGGTGGCTGCAGCGATGGCAATTATCTGTGCGGCTACGGCCTGCCCTGTGGCCTTCTTGCGACCGGCATGAGCAACGTGCACACCACGGAAGAATACCTGAAGGAAAGCGACCTCTACGACACCGCGCGCTGGATTTACGAGACGGTGAAGGTAGCAGCAGAAAAATAGTTTAATAAGTTAATGAGGTTATTTTGATGAAATTATTTTCTTGGAATGTTAATGGCCTGCGTGCTTGTATGAATAAGGGCTTCGCTGATTTTTTGGCTCAGGCTAATCCTGATGTAATTTGTCTGCAAGAGACGAAGATGCAGCGCGAACAGGCAACCTTCGATTTTCCGGGCTATCACGAATTTTGGAATAGCGCCGAGAAGAAGGGCTATAGTGGAACAGCGATTTTTACGAAGGAAGAGCCTTTGCACGTAACCTATGATATCGGCATTGAGGAGCATGATAAGGAGGGACGTGTGATCACGGCGGAGTACAAGGATTTTTACCTTGTAACCTGCTACACCCCTAATTCCCAGCGTGAGCTGGCGCGCCTCGACTATCGTATGGTATGGGAGGAAGAGTTTCTTGCTTACCTGAAGAAGCTGGACGCAGTGAAGCCTGTTGTGCTTTGCGGCGATCTCAATGTGGCAGCGGAGGAAATCGATTTAAAGAATCCGAAGACGAACCGTCGCAATGCAGGCTTCACGGACGAGGAGCGCGAGAAGTTCCGCACGCTGAAGGCAGCGGGGTTTGTGGATACGTTCCGCTATTTGCATCCTGAAGAGGTGAAGTATAGCTGGTGGAGCTATATGTTTAAGGCGCGCGAGAAGAATGCAGGATGGAGAATTGACTATTTTGTGGTTTCTGAGCGTTTGGCTTCTCAGGTTCGTGCTGCAGAGATTCATAACGATGTCTTCGGTAGTGACCATTGTCCCGTAAGCATTGAGTTAGAAGTGTGATGAGTTGATGTGAACATGCGCAATTTATATATCTCTCCAGTCAATTCGATTTTTTAACGCTCATTTCGTTGGGAACAATAACGAAGCTTCGGGGTTCAATTTGTTCGCAGAAAAACTTACGATATTAAACCACTCGCTTCTATTGTTCCAACAACAGCGGTTCGGGGCAAGCCAATCAGCATCGCTCTGCGAGCTCGCTTCTTGTGCCCCTATCGCATGGGTCTCATTATCCAATCAGCATCGTCCTACGGACTTGCTTCTTGGATGCGACTCCATCATTCACTGCAAATCTCAATGTTCGCCTAGCCGATAAGCTAATTGCTCATTTCTGCGCATATATTAGGTATCCAAATAAATACTATAGATAATACTTGCGTTTTTGGCATGAAGTAATGACGCATTGGAAAGGTGAGAAGGAGAAATAGCCTTGACTAACTCCTACTGACGCGCTATAATTAAAGCAACTTCATAAGGAAAACCTTTGGGGCAGGGTGAGATTCCCTACCGGCGGTATAGTCCGCGAGCCTTCGGGCACGAGCAGGCGCAATTCCTGCACCGACAGTATAGTCTGGATGAGAAAAGGTGGCTAATT
>JAXEPX010000003.1:0-33665 GCA_034117325.1 Phascolarctobacterium sp.
CTCGTAGCCATGCAGGGGCATGCCGCTGAGCTCGGAGAAAATACCCTTAATATCGCCGAATTTGCCCTCCATTTGGATGGTGCGCTTGTGCTCGATAAAGGATGTCTCGATATCCAAAAGGCCCAAGCCAGGGAAATCGCCACCCTCCTCTACACAGTAGGGGTCGGAGATATTTTTACCCAGCATCTGGTAGCCGCCACACACGCCCCAGATAACAGTGCCATTGGAGGCCTGCTTCAGGATGGCAGCCTCCATGCCGCTTTCACGCAGCCATTTCAGGTCGCCGATGGTATTTTTCGTACCGGGAATAATAATCATATCGGGATTGCCCAGTTCGCGCACGTTCTTCACATAACGCAGGGAAACGCCAGGAATCAGCTCGAAAACATTGAAATCAGTATAATTGGACATACGCGGGGTGCGTACGACTACGATGTCGACGAGATCTACCTCACTATGGCCACTGATGCGCTCAGAGAGGCTGTCCTCGTCCTCAATATCAACATTCAGCATCGGTAATACGCCGACAATGGGCACACCTGTTTTTTCTTCAATCATGCGCAGACCGGGCTTCAGGATTTCCACATCGCCACGGAATTTATTGATGATGACGCCTTTAATCATGGCGCGCTCCTCGGGCTCAAGCAGCATCAGCGTGCCATAAATGGAGGCAAATACGCCACCGCGGTCGATGTCAGCCACGAGCAGCACGGGCGCTTTAGCCATTTTGGCCATGCCCATGTTCACAAAATCATCCTTATTGATGTTAATCTCTGCCGGACTACCAGCACCCTCAATGCAAATGATGTCATATTGACTAGCCAGAGTATCAAAAGCCTCCTGTACCTTCGGGCGCAGGTTATGCTTGAAAGCGTAGTACTCGCCCGCCTTCATCGTACCAATGGCCTCGCCATTGACGATGACTTGGGAGCCGCTATCGCTAGTTGGCTTCAACAGAATGGGGTTCATGAGAACGCTCGGCTCAATATTAGCAGCTTCTGCCTGCACTACCTGCGCACGTCCCATCTCTGCGCCTTCCTTCGTAATAAAGGAGTTGAGTGCCATATTTTGGGATTTAAAGGGGGCTACCTTGTAACCATCCTGATTGAATACACGGCACAGACCTGCAGTCATCAGGCTCTTGCCAGAGTTGGACATGGTACCCACTACCATGATTGCTTTTGCCACATCAATCACTCGCTTTCATCAAAAAGTCCAATATATCGTGATAAGTTGCTAGCTGCACTTTCCGCGCAGGCTGCTTTACAAGTCCAGCCACAACAGGCGTACAACCAGCACCATGCTTGCCTGTCAAAGAGCTCGTCACGTGGTCGCCACAAATGATAATTTTCAGTGGCTCATGATAATTTTTAAGTAAGGGCTCGAGAAATTCCCTATCTATTTTACTAATAAAGTCAGCCTTCGCCTGATAATCATAGCGGTGCGCCGCTTCGTCAGAGCCATTAAAATGCGCAATGACAAAATCGTTGGAATCAAGGAGCTCCAGCGTTGCCTGCGCCTTCTCTGCAACATCGGTATCAATATCACCTGTCGCCGTCGTCGGAGTTATTACCTCCATGCCAAGGGCACGTGCTATGCCTACGACAATCTCCGCCTTGCACACCGCCCCACCCTTTAAGCCATGCAGACTTTTAAACGAAGGTAAGACTTGGCGAGCGGAAGGTCCCCAGGGATAAAGAATGTAATGTAGGCCGTCGTGCGCATACGTCGCTAAGCGCCGCGTAGTTTCGTTGAGGAAATAATTTATAGATAAGGAGCTCGCTTTAATAGCCGCCAAAAGCGTGTCCACACACTCGCCCACACTTTCATGCGGTGGAGGTACAGTGCAATCTAGCACGGACTGCTCCTTATTCATAATTAAAAGATTGCGATACTCCGAGAGATGAATGAATTCAATATCCTTGAGCACATTATCGCAAAGCCTTGCAGCCTCCTGCATTTGCCTTGCCGTGAGTCCTGTGCCATTAAAGCCCGCCAAACGTCCCTCTGCGTCCACCGCAGCGAGATTACAGCGTAGCACCATCTCGTACTCGGAAATATCCCTACCGTGAGCGAGCAGCTCCAGATAGGCTCTATTATGAGGAATATCCTTTTTATCGACACCCAAAAGCCGGAGAATGCAACTACAGCTTTCGGGATTAATATCATTTTCACAGATACTGAGGTGACCCAACGCCCCCGTACCCGCCAGCTCATCCATCAACGGATGACTAGCAGCTTCAAAGGGTGTACGTCCCTGCCAGGCAGGAATCTGGTCATCCCCCAGTCCGTCAATTAAAACTAGTAAAGAGCGCATGTTTTTTTGCTTCCTTAATCGCTTTGATGAGTCCGCGGTTTAGCACTCTCGTTTTCACCGCTACTCGATAATATCCCATTCCCAGGTTGTGATAATTAGCGCAGGAGCGAATCAGATAGGCCTGCTCCCGCAAAAGCTCAACTAAATTAGCCGGCTTTTCCAAATAAAAGAAAATATAGTTAGCCTCAGAGCCATAGACCTTCGCGCCTAGGTTCTGTAGCTGGGTCTTTAAATACTGACGCTCCTCTGCAATCAATAGGAAGGACTCATGCAGATATTCCTTTTCCTGCAGCGCTGCAACACCAGCCTCCTGCGCCAGCACAGAAACACTCCAGTCCTGCCCACACTCGTGCATGCGAGTCACGAGCTCTTCATCAGAGCACATGCAATAGCCAAGGCGAATGCCCGGCATCGCAAAGGTCTTCGTAAAGGCCTTCAAAATAATCAGCTCAGGGTACTTCTCCAGCAGGTCACGCATGCTGAACGCTTTCTCCTCAGAGACAAAATCCATAAAACATTCGTCAATAAGCAGCTTAGCGCCCACCATACGGCATTTTTCAAGAATCCGCTCCAGCAAGCTTCTGCTGGTAAGCTGACCTGTAGGATTATTAGGATTACAGATTACCACAAAATCAGTGCGAGCCGTGATTTTCCCAACGATATCCTTACAAGGCACAAAATCAGCAGTTTCAGCAAGCTCATAGTATTTAATCTGACAATTCACGGAGCGCAGCGCCTTCTCATAATCGGCAAAGGTGGGAGCAAGCAAAAGCGCCCGCTTCGGTCTTGCAGCTAACGCCAAACGAAATAGCACATCGGCTGCGCCATTGCCAAAGAAAAGATACTCTCCCTTCACGCCGAGAAAGCTACTCGTAGCCTGCCGCAGACTGCGACAAAAGGGATCCGGGTAATTTACACAGTTTTTCAAGGCTGCCTTCACAGCCTCCTTCACTCCTAGTGGTAAACCAAGAGGGTTGATATTAGCAGAAAAATCTACAAAGCGCTTACCATTAGCAGTAGTAGCCTGCGTGTAGATGTCCCCACCATGCTGATATTTATACATCATTTCACCCTCAATCCTTTAAAAAATAATAATCAAGTAAACCAAAGAGAAGATTAGCAAGCACAGCACCGCCGTCATATAGAGCAGGTTATTTGTCCTTGCAATATCCTCATAGCAAACAGGGCGAATATCATCACCAATGGTATCCTTGTGCACAAGCTTGCCAAAATAAAAATGATCGCCACCTAATTGGATGTTCAAGGCACCGGCCGTTACTGACTCCGTCATTGCGGAATTGGGGCTCATGTGATTATAGCGGTCACGCCAGAAAATTTTCCACGCGTTTTTCGCATCCAGATTCACGAAATAAGCTGCTAAAATCATAACTAGACCCGTTATGCGAGCAGGAATCAGATTAGCCACATCATCCAATTTGGCAGCACAGCGTCCAAAATAGAGGAACTTATCATTTTTATAGCCCACCATGGAGTCCATGGTATTAATTCCCTTATATAAAAAAGCTAGAGGAGCTCCGCCAATGAACATATAGAGCATCGGCGCGATGATACCATCGGCAGTGTTCTCGGCCACAGTTTCCACTGCACCCTTGGTAATCTCCTCCTCGTCCAGATTCTGGGTATCGCGACCCACAATCCAGGACAGCTTCACCCTAGCATCAGCTAGGTCATTATTTTGTAATGCATTATAGACGAGCATGCTCTCGTCACGCAGACATTTCGTAGCAAAAATCTGGTAGCACATAATGGTCTCGAGCGCGAGGGCCAGCCAAGGGCTAACCTTACCTGCCAGCGTCAGAATCGCATAGGGAACGGCGAAGGAGGCAAAGAGAACTATTACCACCATCAAGGCACCGCCGCACAACAAGGCACTAGGATTCGGCGCGAGAGCCGGACGCAGCTTTTTTTCGAGAAAGCCGATCAGATTGCCAATGAGGCAAATCGGATGCGGCAGCCAATGGGGATCGCCAAATATTAAATCTAAGATAAAACCTGCAACAATCGCAGCTAAATGTAACATTAATTCAATCCCCTTTTACATGTGCTTTCCAGCATTATTTTTCACAAATTCGCAGCAGCGCTGCATAAAGCTTCGGGCAAAGCTAGGATTGCCCCACAGATGGATATGCGGATAGCCTGCATACATCGTAGCATTCGCTGTCGCACATTCCCAGCTGCCACGGCCACTAGCCTTAGCAGCAATAAAGCTATGCCCATTATTCGTGCTATCGGAATAATGGAACTCATGCCCATTAATCCTGCCGCCCTTAGCGCAGAGTACATTATCCTCCTGCGCCTCGAGATGTACATAGCCAAAGCGAGTCAGCTTCTTCGTCAGGGCCGTTTCCCCGGCGATGGCGCCAACCCAATTGTATGTATTTTCCCCGTCACGGTAGCGCTCTAGTAGATACATAAAACCGCCACACTCAGCAAAGCAAGGCATACCGCCTCTAAGAGCGGCCTTTACGTCCTGCAGCATGGCTTTATTATCTGCGAGCTGCTGCGCGTAAAGCTCGGGGTAGCCGCCTCCAAGGATGAGTCCACTCACCCCGGCAGGCAAATGCTCGTCATAGATGGGGCTAAAGGGTACGAGCTCCGCACCCAGCTCCGTCAGTAAATCGAGCGCATCCTGGTAATAAAAGCAGAAGGCTTTGTCCTGCGCGAGAGCCAGCTTCACGCGTTGCTCACCCTGCGCTAGCACCGGTTCAAGGCACACCGGCTCGTAGCTCAAGGGAGCTGCTGCTCGTGCCACCTCCAGCAAGGCATCCAGATCTATGGACTTCGCAGCCTGGGCGGCCAGTCTATCCACAATCTGCTGAAGGTCGCCGATTTCCTCGGCCGTAACGAGGCCCAGGTGGCGGCTCTCAAAATTGCAGTCCTGCATTACTGGGAAATAGCCTAAGAGCTTCACCCCGGTCTCCTGCTCAATGACATCCTTATAAAACATGTAGCTCATGGGATTAACATTATTTAAAATAGCGCCCACGATATGACTATCAGGACGGAAATCCTTGAAGCCCTTGATCATCGCCGCAATGGATAAGGCGGCTCCTTTAGCGTTGACCACGAGCACCACCGGGCAATCACAGGTTACAGCCAGCTCATAAGCACTAGCCTCCGTCGTTTTGCCCATTCCATCATAGAAGCCCATCGCTCCCTCAAACACCGCCACATCAGCAGCCTGCGCATTTTTCGCCACTAGCATGCGGGCAGTCTCCTTGCCCAGCATGAAGAGGTCCAGATTGCGGGACTTCGCGCCAATCACACGGGAATGGAACATCGGATCGATATAGTCGGGGCCGGATTTAAAGGCGGCAACCGCCAGACCCTTGTTCATCAGTGCCTTCAGCACACCACAGACCAGCGTGGTTTTGCCGGTGCCACTACCGGGAGCACTAATCATAAAACGGGGCAGCTTCATTTCAGACATGTTAATCTTCCTTCTTCAGAGCAGTCATTACATAAACAGGATTTTGGGCCATCATTAAATTATAGTGACCCAGGTGCTTGGAGCGCGCCACGAAAACATTGACAATCTCCAAGCTATAGTCAGCTTTATTTTGGTAATACGCAGCCACCTGCGCCAGTGTTTCCACGGTAATAGCGTTAATGACTACGCGGCATTGGCTATTTTTAGCATAGATAATATCAAGCATCTCATCAAGATCACCACCGCTACCGCCTACGAAAACGCAATCGGGGGCAGGCATTTCCCTGATATTTTCCAAGGCCTCACCTGCGATAATCTCGAGATTTTCTACGCCAAAGAGCGCTTTATTCTTACCCAACAGCTCAACTGCTACAGGATTGCGCTCAAAGGCCCACACCCTGCCCTGCTTAGCGATTAGCGCCAGCTCGATAGAGCAGGAGCCAGTACCTGCGCCGATGTCGTAGATTAAATCCGTGGACTTCGGGCACAGCTTAGACATGGAGACACTGCGCACCTCCTGCTTCGTCATGGGTACCTTGCTGCGCATGAAGAGATCATCTGCAAGACCATGCACGGTAGGCGCAAAGCCATTGGCATTGTCGTTAATGAGCATCATCACGGACAGGGACGGAAATTCCATAGTGCTGATTTCCGCAGCCTTACCACTCGTGATTTTTTCTTCAGGATAGCTCAGGTTTTCACCCACGTACACCTGCACCTCGCCCAAGCCATGACTTACGAGCTCAGCGCAGAGCTTTTGCGGTGAATTATCACCACCGGTTAAAGAAAAGACCTTCTTATTTTGTGCTACCGCAGCAACAAGATTTTGTTGGCGACCATGCATGCTGACGATTTTCGCATCATCCCAGCTCATATTGAGGGCACTTGCGAAATACACCAAGCTGCTGATGCCCGCATAACGCACGCATTCGCAGTCTGGCAGCTTGCCGGAGATTGTCTTCGCGAGGCTAAAGAAGCCCACATCGCCGGAGACGAGTACAGCAAGCTTATCAGTCGCAGGGTCGGCCTGCGCTGCAATAGCTACAATTTCTGATGTCTTAATAGTATCATACACCTTTTTACCGTTTTCGGCAAAGGCTGCTAGCATTCTTTTATCGCCAATCAGGATATTGCTGTCGGCGATGGCCTGACGTGCTGCACCGGTGAGTAAGTCCGGGTTACCAGGACCGATGCCCACTATATTCACACGTAACATGTAAATCCTCCTATTTTCAGGCTATTATATAAAAACTAAATTAGAACGTATTGGCGCCCCTTTAGGGGAGCCGCCGAGCTTGCGAGGCTGAGGGGTCACTGTGACAGATTACGCTGTGACCCCTCAGTCATCCGCATTTACAAACTAATGCTTCCGTATGTAAAGTGCGCGGACTGACAGCCCCCCTACAGGGGGGCCTTTCCTACTACCTTTACTTAGCAAACCGCTCTCTCAAGAGCTCCACAATCTCACTGAGCCCTGCACCGTGCTCCTCACTCGCGCGCCCAATCACGATCAGCTTTGCGCCAGCCTCAGCCGCCGCCTCCACCTTCTCGTCAAAGCCACCTACCTTGCCCGAGTCCTTCGTCACCATAAACCTCGCATTGAACTTCTTCAGCATCGCGATATTCAAATCCTTGGCAAAGGGCCCCTGCATGCAGACGATATGCGCAGGCTTATAGCCCAGCTCCAGCGCACTCTTTAAGCTGTTCTCCATAGGCAGCACGCGCAAAGCAATGCGCTCTGCGTAATCATGCACACCCGTGAAATCGGGGAGATTCTTGCTACCGGTGGTAAGAAAAATATTGCCCTCCACCTGATTTAAAAGCTCCACTGCCTCAGCGAAATCATGCACCGTAATGTAGTCCCCACTCTCGCCCGTAGGACGCACGAGTCGCAGGTAATCGCACTCACTCTCCGCGCAGGCCTGCTGCACAGTCGCAGTCACAATAGTTGCATAGGGATGGGTCGCATCGATAACGTAGGCAGGACGATGCTCCCCAATGAAAGCCTTCATCGCAGCTAGGTCCATGCGCTCCGCCATCACTGTCAAGCGAGGCTGTGGCTCAATCAGAGCGGCGCCATACTCAGTCGCCACGCTTACATAGAGCTCCACGGGCAGCTCAGCCATAGCCTTAATCAAAGCACGGCCTTCACTCGTGCCACCGATGAGCCAGATTACCGGCATCATGCCAGCTTGTAACCACGCGGGGTTACGAGGCGACCGTTGATAACCTCGGTTTGAGTATTGCCGATGATAACAGTGGAGAACATATCCACTTCTTTATCACGCAGCTCTGCCAGGGTGGTCAGCTCATACGCTTGACCCTCGCGGCCAATATTGCGCACGATACCGCAGGGAATGGTACCAGGCTGATTTTTCAGCATGATATCACAAGCCTTTTGCAGATAATCATGACGCTTAAAGCTGGACGGATTGTACAGGCAGATGCAGAAATCTGCTTGAGAAGCGCAGTCCAGACGTTTTTCGATTTTTTCCCACGGAGTGAGCAGGTCGCTCAGGGAAATCAGGCAGAAGTCGCTGATGAGCGGTGCGCCGAGGACAGCAGCACCGGAGCAAGCAGCAGTGATACCGGGCACAACCTCGATATCAATTTCTGGATGCTCCTTCGCAACCTGGCACATGATGCCAGCCATGCCATACACACCAGCATCACCACTGGAAATCATAGCAACAGTCTTGCCCTTCAGAGCTTCGTCCAGAGCCAGCTTGCAGCGGTCAACCTCTTTGCGCATGCCGGTGGAGAGGAACTCCTTTTCTGCAAAATCTTCTTTAATCAGGTTTACATACACATGGTAGCCTGCAATAACATCACAGGATTTGAGAGCGTCGTAGGCTCTTTTGGTCATTTGCTCTACGCCGCCAGGGCCCAGGCCCACAACATATAATTTAGACATCCTCATGCCTCCTAATTCTTATTTTCTAAGTCCGGTATGCTGAAAATCCAGCACCAGCTCCTCCACTGCAATGGCCAGCGTTACGCCATTTTTGCTCGTCTTACGCAGGGCGAGACGACCGCCCTTACTATCGAGCACAGCGCTGCGCTCACACACATTGCTCACCCCCACTACGCTCTGCACGAACGCACTGGGAGTAAAGTCACCAGCTACGCTCAAAAGCTCCTCAGCGGAGTAGAACGTAGCCGGCAGATTATATTTCTGAGCAAAGGCCAGGAGCCCTTGCTCATCCTTTTTCAAATCAACGGAAGCGATACCAGCAATACTGCGTTTATCTAGGTTCATGCGCTCCAGCTCGGGCAGAACCAGCTCCTCAATATTTGCGATCGGCGTATTGCGTCTGCAACCAATGCCCAGATGCACAATGCGAGGCAACAGCCTTACTGTACACTTACGGAAAGGCGCCAGATTTTTTGAAAGCGTGATTGCCATACCAGTGCCCAGGCTGCCATTCATTTCCACATTACGTGGCAACTCGCCCTGTATCTCGATGCCTGCGTCCACATAGAGGCCTACCTTCTCGCCACCGACCAGAGCAGCTGCGAAATCCTTTGCCGCCGCCAGCGAGCACAGCACCATATTATTGCGTGCCGCCCACTCATCAACAGCAAAAAGACCGTTCACATCCGTAGCCGTCGTAACGCAGGGAATGGCATGAAAGCCCTCCTCCTGCAAATTCAACGCCAGGCAGCGCGCCATTTCATTAGCGCCACCAATATGACCGGCGAGCAACGGAATGATGAAGTTCGCACGCTCATCGATGCTGATAACCGCAGGGTCCGTAAGCTTGCTCTTGATAAAAGGAGCAATCGTGCGCACAGCGATACCTACTGCGCCAATGAAAACCAGCGTTGCACAACGATTAAAGTCAGTAGCACAGGCGTCATTATGTCCCTCGCTCATCGGCTCAAGACCTGCCTCGTTAGCATATTTCGGAACTGTCACATTGCGTACGCTGTAACCAATGGACTCCAGATAGCGTTGCACCCTCTTGCTCAGCTGAGCCCCGCGCAGAGAGAAGGAATAAATAGCTGCCTCAAGCCTTGCTTCAGGAGCCTTCGCTTCCATATTTACGTCCATAATTATTATTTAACCTCGGGTTTCAGGTCCAGCTTGCTGGGGTCAGCTTCGCGGAAGCCATGTGCAAAGGTCGGGTTGTACAGCTCGCTGCGGTCATATTCATTGCCCAGGAAGCCGCCAACAGTAATCAGCGCAGTCTTGTTAATGCCGTATTTAGCAGCATTTTCTGCAAGGGTACCCACGGTGCAGTGGATAACCTTTTCATCCGGCCAAGAAGCCTTGTACACGATAGCAGCCGGGGTATCGTTAGTATAGCCACCTTTAACCAGCTCTACCTGCAGCTTCTCCAGCATGCCGGAGCTCAGGAAGATTACCATGGTTGCATGATGCGCAGCATAATCAGCGATTTTTTGACGGGGCGGTACAGGGGTACGGCCTTCCATACGGGTAATAATAACGGATTGGCTTACATTCGGCAGAGTGTATTCAGCCTTCAGGCAAGCAGCAGCAGCGCAGAAAGAGCTTACGCCGGGCACGATTTCATAGTCCAGGTTGTAGCCGCGCAGCAGGTCGATTTGCTCGCGATGAGCGCCATATACGCTCGGGTCGCCGGTATGCAGACGTACAACAAGCTTGCCTTCCTGAGCAGCGGGAACCATAGCTGCGATAACCTCTTCCAGAGTCATGTGCGCACTATTCATGATTACGCACTCGGGTTTGCAATATTTCAAGAGCTCAGGGTTAACCAGGGAGCCTGCATAAATGCAGAGATCGCATTTTTCCAGTAATTCTTTGCCTTTAACAGTGATTAAATCAGCAGCACCAGGGCCTGCACCAATAAAATAAATCATTATTTGTTTAACTCCTTTTCTTTCACGAGAATAACAGAGAAATAGCTGCTTGCGGGATCAATTTCTTCCAGGTCATAATAAACTTTTTCACCGGGAAGGCCACAGCGCTCCACCATACCTGCATTTTTAATCAGACCTTTTTCGCGCAGCTCATCGCGTACACGGCCAATTTCACTAGCAGATTTCATCAGCACCTTATTACCAGGGCCATCGAGGAATTTGCTAGATTCCTTGTAGCTGCCAGGCAGCACAATCAAAGGTTCTGCACGTTCGCACAGGGAAGTGTTCAGCTTTGCTGCTACGGCACAGATAGAGGTTACACCAGCAACAAGCTCCGCCTCATAACCATCAGCTAAAACTAATTTATGTACATAAATGCAGGTAGCATAAACAGTGGGACAGCCCAAAGTAATGAACACTACATTTTTGCCCTCGTCCAAGAGCTTCTCGATAGCATCGGCGCCTTCGCGATGAGCCTTGTCCATAGCGGCCATATCCTTCGTCATGGGCATGTATACCATCAGCTGCTCTTTTTCGTCCAGATTTACGATATTATTTACAATCGCTTTGGCAGTTAAAATACCGTTATCACCCTGGGGAATAGCCACAACGTCGCACTCCTTCAACAGGCGTACGGACTTCAGAGTCATATATTCGGGATCTCCAGGGCCGATACCTACACTATAAAGCTTACCTCTCATTATTTACTCTCCTTTAAATGTAATTGAATTAATTCATCCGCATGCTCCGTTCTACCTAAAATGCCATAGACATTGGAGAACATAAGCGCGGCAGTTTTTATTTTACCATGCACGCGATGCTGCATGTAAAAGTCAATTTTCTTAGTTACCTCACTGATAACAGGCTCAAAAAGCTGCTCGCGTTTGAGAATTTTCGTGACCTCATCCGTTGTCAGGCAAGCATAAATTTCCTTGCCCACCTCGGGGCTCGCACCATGGAACATGGCCTGTAGAGCAAAGACCTCCGTACGACAGTCAGCATATTTGGAATGCGTATTCATAACGCCCTGCGCCAGCTTCACTAGCTTGCCACTATGCCCGATTAAAAGCAACGTCTCAAAGCCTAGGAAGACTGCGTAATCAAGCAGCTCACCTACGAAATTGCTACAGGTCACTGCACCCTCGAGCTCCAGCTGCATCACATCGCGCGTGAAATCCTCGCCATAATTACCGAAGAAAACGAGCAAATGCTTATTACCACGCGCCTGCTGCGCACGCATCTCCACATACATCGTTTCGATGAGCGCTTTTTCGCTCATCGGCTCCACAATGCCGCTCGTACCGAGCACGGAAAGGCCGCCGATAATGCCTAAGCGTGGATTGAAGGTCTTTTTAGCAATCTCCACACCCTCAGGAATAGAAATCGTCACCTTCAGGCCACCTGTGTAGCCCTGCGCCTCCATGACGCTCGTAACCTCGCTCGTAATCATGCGGCGCGGCGTGGGATTAATCGCAGGTCCTCCCTGCGCACACGCCAGTCCAGGCTTTGTCACACGACCTACGCCGATGCCACCTTCAATCGAAACGCCCGTCGTCTCGCATTTTTCTACCTTCGCAAAAACGAGAACACCATTCGTATCATCGGGGTCATCACCAGAGTCCTTGCGGATGGCACAGCTCACATAATCAGCATGCTGCTCCACTTCTAAAGGCTCCAGATTCAGCACTATTCCTTTCGGAGTATCGATTCGTACTGCTGCGACACGCTCTCCACTCAGCAACATCGTTGCTGCTGCCTTAGCAGCTGCAGTAGCACAGCTACCAGTTGTATAACCACAACGCAGGTTCTTACCCTGTGAAAATTGATATTCCTCCACAGCAACCTCCTTTGTAATTCACATACTTTGCTTAGTATAATTCATCTCATTATAGCATAGATGTGCGTAAATTCCAATACTTTTCGTAAAAAATGCTTAGGCTATTAGGAATTATTATCGCTTTTTTATTTACTTGTTTTTAATATCTTATTAATATTTATTCTTATATGCTAATTTAACTATTTATTGTAACTCGCAGCTTCAGACACAAAAAGGAGCTCTGCAGATAGCAGAGCTCCTTAATTAACTTTATTCTTATTTAGCTTTCTTCAGGAATTTTTCGTACATTGCATGGTCCTCAGCCATCATCTTATCAGCTTCCTCGCCGATGATGCAGGTCGGGTCAATGCCTTGTTTCATGAAGTAATCCTTGAATTCCTTAGATTCGCAAACCTTTTTAGCAGCGTTACGCAGTACATCCAGTTTTTCCTTCGGGGTGTTTTTCGGAGCAACAAGAGCTGCCCAAGCACGTACGGTCATGTTGTGGCCGAGTTCCTTAAAGGTCGGTACGTTCGGATAAATTACGCTGCGGCTGCCAGCCATTACTGCCAAAATCTTCAGGTTACCAGCATCAACTTGGCTCTTGAAAACGGAGGGGTCAGCCAGAGTTGCATCGATATGTTTGCCAGCCAGTGCTGCTGCGATATCTGCAGATCCTTTCGGATAAGGCACATGCTTGAATTGTACGCCAAATTTCTCTTCGAAGGACAGAGCTGCGATATGCCAGATTGCGCCTACGCCGGAGTTACCCATTTTAATTTTGCCAGGATTAGCTTTAGCATATTTTACGAATTCGTCCACGCTGTTGTAGGGAGCTTCTTTAGGCACAATCAGTGCGGCAGGAGCTGCAATCGGAGCGCAGATAGCTGCATAATCTTTATAGGTGTTTTTGCATTTGCCTTGATGCGGGAACATTGCCAGCTCAACGGTAACCATGCCCAGAGTATGACCATCAGCTTTAGCATTAGCAGTCTCTACCATACCGGTTACACCGCCGCCATCGGGTTTATTCACAGGCACAAATTTGCTGCCTTTCAGCTCTTTTTCCATGAATTGAATCAGACCGCGCGCAGAAGTATCAGTACCGCCACCGGGAGCCTTCGGGATGATGACGGAAATATCGCCATCAGCAGGATATGCTGCTTTTTTGCTGTCTCCACCGCAACCGGTGAGCATTACAGCCATGGTCAACATGGCCATGAGGACTACGAGAATTTTTTTCATTTCTTCACATCTCCTTATATAAATATTTTTAATAAGTAACATTATGAATATGGAGCAAGATTATTAGCCCACGCTAATATGCACGCAAGTGATATTCTGGCGTTTCCAGGTGTAGCTCAGATAGAGCTCCTCCCCTTCGGCTATGAGCGCCGGATAGGAAAATTCTGCAGGCTCAGTTTCGAAATCACAGAGCTTCATCCAGCTATTGCCATTATCCTCACTTGTAAAAAGGCTCAGCGGTGAACGCTGTCCCCAATTTGCAGCCACTGGATTGCACACGAGATAAAGCTTACCACTCTCCGTGCGCACGAGGTCCAGACCGCTATTGTTATTGGGCAATGTCAGTGGATACGCATGCGTCCAGGTCTCGCCCTCGTCCGTGCTATCAGCGCGATAAACGAAGCCCTCGCTACTACGCAGCAGCATATGCACTGCACCCTTAGCGTCCTGCCAAAGGCTGGGCTGAATGACACCACGGCCATAGAAGGACTGCTCGCTAACGGCGATATTACTCTCGGCCGTCTTCTCCCCCGCGTGATATTCAAGGTTTGCGATAGTTATCGCTCCCGACCTACGCCAGCTAACGCCATCATCGTCGCTGATGTCAGCAAAGGCCTGCCAAATACCGTGCTCCGTCGAGCTCCCCGCGAGTACGCGACCGCTCGCTAGACGCAGAGGCTTATTGCGCACAGGTCCGCGTCCGCCTGAAGTATCGCTAGGCACAAGCTCCTGTGGCTCACTCCAGGTGAAGCCGTCGTCGTGGCTAAGCATAAGGAAGGTACGCCAATCAGCGATTTTGTTGCCTTCTTTGTAAAAGAGCTGCAGTACGCCATCCGCACGATAGAAAAGCACCGGATTCCAGTTCGCCTCCGCGCCATTGGCCAGCTGCACAGGCTGTGACCAAGAGACAGAGCCTCTTTCCTTACGCGCTCCATAGATAGCGACATCTTCATTGCCCTCGTGCGTACCGGCGAACCAGCAGCACATCAGGCCGCCCGAGCGTAGGTGTACTATGGTCGAAGCATGGCAAAAGCTACATTTAATCGGCAGCTCGCTCATGATAAACTCTTTTTTTATCTGCACAGGCTGCAACCTCACTTTCCCAAGCAATCTCCTAAAATAGTCACAAAATTAGCTCAAACTATAACATATTTATTGTACCATATTGAAGCATGAGCGTAAACTGCTTTTTTCACATTTTTGCCAAATATACAATATCAACTCTAATATCGACAGATAAAAAGCCCTCCTAACGTTTAGCTAGGAGGGCTTAACATCCCTAAACATTGTATTTTATTCTTCTTCTGGCTTTTCTATCTCAGTATTACCATGCAAAACATTCTGTAGCTCCACAGCGATATTTTGCCTGTTTCCAGATAATCCTTCCAAGGCACTTTGTAGATTTTCGCCTAAGTATGCCAACATATCATCAGCATACTGCAAAGAATCCTGTTTAACTCGCAAAGAATACTCATCAGCAGCAGTCTTAGTCTCTTCTTGATAGCGCAAAGCATTTGCTTTTATTTCTTCAGCCACAGCATTTGCCTGCTTAACAATTTCTTCCTGTTGAATCTTAGCATCAGCCTCAGCCTGAGCAGCAGCTACGATACGCTCTGCTTCATCCTTTGCCTGCTGCACAATACGGTCTGCATCCGCATAGGCGTTGTTGAGGATTTTCTTTTGCTCCTCAAGAACCTGAGTTGCACTTTTAATTTCCCTAGGAATGGCTTCCTTCAAATCATCAATCAAATTAGCCATATCCCCTTCATCAATCATAACCTTTTCGGTAAAGGGTACACTTCTAGCTTCAGCTATCATAGTGTATATTTCTTCAAAAATTTTTTCTAATGCCAAATTGTTGTTATTGGTACGTTCAATCATCTTCTCATCTCCATAATTCGTTTTCCACTATTCTAATTTTTGGTACACATGCTTACGAATACGTTCTTCAATACACTCAGGCACTAAATCCTTAAGCTGGCCACCAAAGGTCGCTAATTCACGCACACCGGACGAGCTAACAAAGGAATATTTTGCATTTGTCATAATAAAGACTGTTTCCAAATGATTGTCGATTTTTTTTAGCAGAAGAGCTCTCTGAAACTCATATTCAAAATCAGTAAAAGCACGCAAACCTCTTACAATGAAGGGAGCCTGTTCTTTTTCACAAAACTCATTTAAGAGTCCGGAAAAGCAGGTAACACGTACATTAGGAATATGTTTCGTAGCTTCACGAAGCATCTCTACTCTTTCTTCCATGGAAAACATAGCCTTATCCTTACCGGGATTATGAAAAACGCTGATAATCAGCTCATCAAACATTGCACTCGCTCTCTCAAAAATATCTATATGACCTTTCGTAACAGGATCAAAACTTCCTGGGCAAACTGCTCTACGCATAGCAGGACCTCCTAAATCACTATGATTTCTACTTTTTTGGACAAAAGGCAGAAATCTCCCTATTTTATCTTTTATCTATTCGACATAAATGTGTAATTTCCTTTTTATTTTACTAAAATATTCCATAAAATAAAATCGATAATAGTCTCTCCATATCTACTACTGCGAACAAGCTCACACCCATCCGGTAATTGCGGCAGTTCATCATGTGCAGAACGCTCCACCACTAAATAGCCACCATTATTTAGAAAAGGACTTTGTCCCAGCACAGCAATAATCTGCTGTACCCAGCCTTTATTATAGGGCGGGTCACAAAATGCGAAATCAAAGCGTTGCCCTGCTCGGGTCAGGGACTCCGCCACGGAAGGAGCGCTGCCCTTAATGACGGTGCAGTCAGCCTCAGCACGACATTTAGCGATATTGCTTTTGACAAGTCGCAGTGATTCTTTGCTCTCATCTATAAAGGTTATTTTTCTGGCACCACGGCTCCAGCTCTCCAGCCCCAGGTTACCCGTACCTGCGAAAAGGTCAAGAACACTAGCACCGATGATTTTGCTCCCTATAATATTAAAAACTGATTCTTTAACACGATCAGCAGTTGGTCTCACATCGTAATTTTTCGGCACAGTAAGCTGCAATCCCCGTGCCTTACCAGTAATTATTCTCATGTATTTGCTCCTATGTGGTATAATAAAAAAGTAAAAGCTCAATTTTTCTTGTTAACGAAGGAAAAGTATCATGCGTAAATTTATCCTTCTGCTCACGGCAGTACTAATAATTACATACAGTGTCACCCTTCTGCGCCCAGCTCAAATCCAGCTTGCCACTCCTCAGCTAGAGGATGAGCTGCTACTAGTTCCACTTGACAGTCGCCCCGTATGCAGCACTATGGTACAAAAGCTAGGTATGCTTGCGGGTATTAATGTAATTGTACCGCCAAAAGAGCTCCTTGACAACTATCAAAAGGGGGCAGAACAAGAAAAACTTTGGCAGTGGCTGCAATATACCACTCCTCGCTATTCTGAAAGCATTATTTCTGCCGACCTACTGCTACATGGTAGTCTCCTCAATACGCGTCAACATCTAGCTAGCCAACTAGAGCAGGAGCATTTTAGGGAGCAATTGCAAAAAGTGTACTCACAAAAGCTGACCCTCTTCTCCATTATCCCCCGTCTCCTCGTGAGCGATGAAGTCCTTCCTGACCGCTGGTATCAATACCATCTCATGCGTTACTCCCAACTAAAGGATATGGTAGAGATTAATAACGACTATGCTATGACAGCTAAGCTTATGGAATTCACAAAGGATATTCCTTCTGAAATTCTCCACAAATATGAAAATCTTTACACCCAAAGCGAAAGCTTCAATACGATGCTGCTTAACGAACTCTGTACTAATTCATCCGCTACTGCCTTGGAGTTATTAATAGGACAGGATGATTCCAATCCCTTCGGACTCCCCCATAGAACTGCTAAGCATCTACAAAATCTAATAATTCGCAACAAGCTTACAAGCCAGGCCAACCTTACCTATGGTGCGGATGAAATTGGAGCACTACTCCTCGCCCGTCATTATCTGCGCACGCAGAATTTCTCCCCTCGTATTAAGATTATCTATAGCTCCCCACGCACCGAGTTCAAACACATGCCCTATATGGCCGCCAGCTGTGGAGCTACACTACGCAATCAAATCGAGCTGCTTGGAGCAAAGCTAACAGAGGAATCAGAGGCCGCTGACTTCGTTCTCTATGTTCACTGCGGCGATGATGATAACAAGCCAAGGGTAGAGCAAGCACGCGAGCTAAAAAAGCTGCTGCAAACAGCGAAGCATGTTGCCCTTATCGATCTTAGCGCAAATTTTGAAGCCAGTGAAATGCTGCTTCCACTCTTGCTTAGCGAAGACGTCGAGCTCAATAAGCTTACAGCCTATGCTGGTTGGAATACCTTTAGTAATTCCAGCGGCACAGCTCTCTCCCAAGCCGCTATTTTCACTGGACGCTTACGGGAGCATCCCACCCCAGAGCTTTGTGCTACCAATCTAAACTTCACTATCGAGCGCATACTGGAGGATTACTATTACCAAAAGTGCATCCATCCCGAGCTAAGACCCTATCTTGAAAGCTTCGGCACCACTCCCACCAACCTCGAGCCAGAAGAAAAGCAAGCAACAGAATACTATATTCATAAGCGCCTCGCTCTCGCTGCAGAGTACCTGTTCTACCGTAACCTCTGCCGCACACCCTTCTACGAAAATTACTATCTCACAAAGCTTACTGTTGGCGCGCGTCTGCCCTGGAACCGCATATTTGAAGTTGAGCTCGACGTACACACCTCTGTACAAGAACTCCACTCCGCCCAATAAGCCCCTAACTCAAGAAAAAAACCTGCCTCAGCATAACGCAAAGGCAGGTTTTCTATTTCTACAAATTAATGATGGAACAGACGCAGACCGGTGAAAGCCATGGCAATGCCATATTTATCGCAGGTTTCAATAACATTATCGTCACGGATGGAGCCACCAGCTTGGGCAATATATTGTACACCACTACGATGCGCACGCTCAATATTGTCACCAAAGGGGAAGAAAGCGTCGCTTCCCAGAGCAACATCCTTCAATTCAGCCAACCAAGCTTTTTTCTCAGCGCGGGTCAAAGGCTCCGGCTTCTCAGTAAAGAAGTTCTCCCATACGCCGTCAGCCAATACATCTTCATAATCATCGGAGATATATACGTCAATAGTATTGTCGCGGTCGGGGCGGCGAATGCTTTCCTTAAAGGGCAGAGCCAGAACCTTCGGGTTTTGGCGCAGCCACCAAATGTCAGCCTTGTTACCAGCCAGACGGGTGCAGTGTACACGAGATTGTTGACCAGCACCGATGCCAATAGCTTGGCCGTCTTTAACATAGCATACAGAGTTAGATTGGGTGTATTTCAGCACGATAAGGCTGATTAACAAATCGCGAGCAGCAGCTTCAGGAATTTCCTTGTTCACAGTCGGACGGTTTACAAGGAGATCAGTAGTAATCTTAGCCTCGTTGCGATCCTGCTCAAAGGTAATACCAAAAACCTGCTTGCTTTCAGTCAGCTCGGGTACATAATTCGGATCAATTTTGATGATATTATAGGTGCCTTTGCGTTTTGTTTTCAGAACAGCCAAAGCCTCATCAGTATAGCCAGGAGCGATAACGACGTCAGAAACCTCACGATGCAGCATTTTTGCAGTTTGCACATCACAGATATCGGACAGAGCTACAAAGTCGCCGTAGGAGCTCATACGGTCAGCACCACGGGCACGTGCATAAGCATTAGCCAGCGGAGACAGCTCCAGATCATCAACATAGTAAATCTTTTTCAGGGTATCACTCATGGGCAGGCCTACAGCAGCGCCAGCAGGGCTAACGTGCTTAAAGGATGCTGCAGCAGGGAGACCAGTAGCCTCCTTCAGCTCTTTTACGAGCTGCCAGCTATTAAAGGCATCCAAAAAATTAATATAGCCAGGACGACCATTAAGCACCTCGATAGGCAGCTCAGTGCCATTGGCCATGTAAATTCTAGCTTTAGCTTGATTAGGGTTGCAGCCATATTTTAAGGCTAATTCATTCATGCTTCATTTCCTCCCTTAATGTATATGTGGCAGGTTAAAAAAGAAAAACCGACACACTGGTGCATTTACTTGCCCAGACGGTCGGCTTCACCGGTCATACTCCCCTGTGGTAATCCACTTCCGTCAGTTATATGACCTACTATTAAAATTATAAAAGACTACACTATTTTTGTCAATATTTTTACAGAATGATTCTACATAAATGGATTTTTTCCATAAAGCTAATATTCTGCTTTTGCAACAGCTCCAAAAGAGCAGCCTCTGTCATAAGCTCCATCTTCCTACCCCACCAGCATAAGCCTCAAGTCAGACCTACATATTACTCCTGACGTTCATAGGGCTGGTTAATAAGCTCCTGATCATCAAAATAATTGATACGCATAGCATCACGTACATCATGTAAGGTTTCTGCAGCCGCAGCCGCAGCTACTTCGCTACCCTTACGCAGAATTTCATAAACCTCAGGAATGCGCTGTTCCCACTCGTGACGACGTTCACGAATAGGAGCCAAGGTTTCCTCTAAAACCTTAATCAAGAATTTCTTAACCTTCACATCTCCCAGACCACCACGTTGGTAATGAGCCTTCAGTGCATCTAAATTTTCGTAGTCAGGCAAATATTTTGCAAAATGCTCTTCTTTACAGAAAGCATCTAAATAGGTAAATACACAGTTGCCTTCAATTTGTCCCGGATCCTCGACACGAACATGATTGGGGTCAGTGTACATGGACATAATTTTCTTTTTCACAACATCAGCAGGATCGCTTAAATAAATGCAATTGCCCAAGGATTTGCTCATTTTTGCCTTGCCATCAATACCAGGCAAACGCATACAAGCATCGTTAGTAGGCAGGACAATTTCAGGCATAGTCAAGGTTTCACCATAAACAGCATTAAATTTATGCACAATTTCACTGCACTGCTCCAGCATAGGCTTTTGGTCCTCACCTACGGGCACAGTAGTAGCCTTGAAGGCAGTGATGTCTGCTGCTTGGCTAATGGGATAACAGAAGAAACCAACAGGAATACTAGCCTCAAAATTACGCATTTTAATTTCATTTTTTACAGTCGGATTACGCTGCACACGTGCAACAGTAACTAAATTCATATAGTAGAACGTTAACTCCGTTAATTGCGGCACCATGGACTGTACAAAGATGGTTGTTTTAGCTGGGTCTAGACCGCAAGCCAAATAATCAAGAGCTACTTCAATAATGTTTTTACGAACTTTATCAGGATTCTCTGCATTATCCGTCAATGCTTGTGCATCAGCAATCATAATATATACTTTGTCAAATTCACCAGAATTTTGCAGCCGTACACGTTCTCTTAAAGAACCAACATAGTGACCCACATGCAAACGACCAGTAGGACGATCACCGGTCAAAATAATTTTTTCTGCCATCTTTCTATACCTCCAAGTGCCCTCTTAAGGCATTTTATCTAATTATCTATTGTATTATTATACCTTTTTATGCGTCCTTTGTAAACGAGGAAAAGTTTATGCTGGCTATTTTTAGTTAAAGCTCCAAGCATATTATAAATTTTAAGATATATTCACAAAATTGTACGCTAGGGCACTTTACTAATCCACTAAAAAAGTTTATTATATAAGGTAAGATATTTTGAAAGAGGTGCTTCATTATGAAGAAATTAGCTTTACTTTTAACCATGCTTGTAGCTCTTGCCAGCACTAGCCTTTGCTTTGCTGCTGATGGCAACGATTTAAACAAGCAACAAAAAACTGTCGACAAATTTATTGCTGCTCTTGACGAAAATCCAGCTCCGGAATACGCAGTTATTGCTCCGCTTCTGAATGCTAAATTTGCCCAAAAATTAGACGAAAAAGCTTATCAAGCTTTTCAAAAGAGTGCTAAACAACAACTAGGAACCTTGAAAGAAGCCAAATTCCGCCTTTTCGAGCGCTATGCTGATGGGTCCCGTGTAGTCTATGTTGGCAACTTTGCTAAAGAAAAGGTTGTTCTGATGCAATTTGTTTTTGACTTGAAAAACACTTTACTAGCTGTTAACCTGAATGCAGTAAAAGAGCAAGGCGCTGCACAGAACCAAGCTCAAAAATAAGGAGGGCATTTAGTGGAGCGCGAGAGCTTTTCCTCACGTATTAGCTTTATCCTTATTTCTGCGGGCTGTGCCATAGGCCTTGGTAATGTTTGGCGTTTCCCCTTTATCACGGGGCAATATGGCGGAGCCTCCTTTGTTCTAATTTACCTGTGCTTTCTGCTTCTGTTAGGCTTGCCCATTATGGTCGCAGAATTTGCTGTTGGTCGTGCTAGTCAACGCAGTGCTGCTCGTTCCTTTGACATCCTTGAGCCAAAGGGTAGTAAATGGCATTTATATAAATATGGCGCTATTGCCGGCAACGTGATTTTGATGATGTTTTACACCACAGTTTCCAGTTGGATGCTCTATTATTTATATAAAATGGGTATTGGCGGCTTTGAAGGTCTAGACTCTAAAGGCATCGGTGCCATTTTTGGTGCTCTCCTAAATGATCCTCTCACCATGGGATTGAACATGGTCTTTATCGTGTTTCTCTGCTTTGGTGTCTGCTACTTAGGTGTTAAGGATGGTGTGGAGCGAATCACCAAAAATATGATGAGTTGCCTCCTGCTTTTAATGCTAATTCTTGCTGTCCACTCAGTATTACTTCCCAATAGTGGTGAAGGGCTTCGTTATTACCTCTATCCTGATTGGAATAAGGTAGTTGAACATGGTGTCCGCGAGGTTATTTTCGCTGCCATGGGACAGGCGTTTTTTACGCTAAGTATTGGCATAGGCTCTTTAGCTATTTTTGGTAGCTATATCGGTAAGGAGCAACGCTTAACTGGTGAAGCCATGTGGATTATGGCCTTAGATACCTTTGTTGCCATTATTTCCGGTCTTATCATCTTCCCCGCCTGCTTTAGCTTTGGCATTAAGCCCGATAGTGGTCCGAATCTTCTTTTCGTTACCCTTCCCAATGTTTTCAATGCTATGAGTGGCGGACGCATCTGGGGAACACTATTCTTCCTTTTCATGCTCTTTGCAGCTATGTCCACAGTTATAGCCGTTTTTGAAACTATAACCACCTGCATCACAGAGCTGTCTGGTTGGGAGCGCAAACGTGTTATTCGTTACTCCATCGTAGGCATTATTTTATTATCACTGCCCTGCGTTCTAGGCTTCAATGTTTGGAGTGATATTCAACCTCTTGGCAAGGGAAGCTGCATTTTAGATTTGGAAGACTTCTTAGTCAGCAATAATCTGCTACCTTTAGGTAGTCTCGTTTATTTAAGCTTCTGTACTAGTCGTTATGGCTGGGGATGGGATAAGTTTATTGCTGAAGCTGATACTGGTTCCGGTATAGCCTTTCCTCAATGGATTCGCTTCTATGCCACTTACATTCTCCCTTTGATTGTGCTCTATATTTTCGCCAATGGCTATTTAGCACTTTTTAATAAGGGTTAATAAACATAGAATGCTAACCAATGATCAATTTAAATTTATATTAAAATTTTATAGCTAGATCAATAAAAAAGCTGTAGCAATGTCAACCATTAAAGACATCGCTACAGCTTTTCTTTTTTAGATTATTTAGAGCTATTCAAAAAAGCAGCAAAAGCTTTATAAGTATAATACACATCAAGCTTGCTTGTTAACTCGAAAGGTGAATGCATGCAAAGCACAGGCACACCTAAATCAACTACATCCATATCCATGGAAGCAACGTACAAGGCTACGGTTCCGCCGCCTCCCTCATCAACCTTACCCAGCTCACCAATTTGCCAATAAACATCTGCTTCATCCATAATACTAATGATTTTAGCCATGGTTTCAGCACTTGCATCATTGGAACCAGATTTACCTCGCGCACCAGTATATTTGGTAAGGCAGGGGCCTTTATTAACGAAACAGCTATTACGCTCCTCATAAACAGAAGCAAAGGTTGGATCATAGGCACCATTTACATCAGAGGATAATGCTGTAGTATTGCGTAAAACCTTGCGGATATTAGCACCTTCTAAGGCTGCCAAATCTTCAATATAATGCAGAACAAAATCAGAATTCAAGCCCGTATTGCCGTAAGAGCCAATTTCTTCCTTATCAGCTAAAATAGTAACGGTAGTGTAATAAGGCGCCTTAGTATCAATCTCAGCAGTTAAAGCGGTATAGGCACAAACCTTATCATCCTGTCCGTATGCACCAATTAAGCTACGATCTAGGCCAATATCAACAGCCTTTACTGCTGGAACAAATTCGATTTCAGCACGCATAAAATCATGCTCTGTGATACCGTACATTTCGTTTAAAATGGAGAGAGCCGTAAGTTTAACAGCTTCTTTAACCTCGTCGTTTTCTTCCTCACCTACAAAAGGCAAGCTACCAATAACGATATTTAATTCTTCACCTGCAATACCTTCACTCAGCTTGCGCTCATTCTGTTTAGCTCCCAAATGCGGCAACAAATCGGTTACGCAGAATTGGGGTTCACCAGGCTGTTCACCAACACAGACCGTTACCATTTCACCACTTTTTTTGATAATGACACCATGCATAGCTAACGGAGTAGTAACCCACTGATACTTACGAATACCACCATAATAATGAGTTTTAAAATAAGCTATATCATGGTTTTCATATACAGGATTAGGCTTTAAATCAAGACGAGGAGAATCAATATGAGCGGCATTAAGGCGTATGCCAGCTTCTAAAGGAGCCGTGCCAAACGTAGACATAGCTAGGGATTTACCTCTATTAACATAATAAACCTTATCACCAGGTTTATAGGCCTTTCCCTCCTCGAAGGGAGTATATCCAGCAGCTTGAAGCTTTGCAACAGCCATGGCTGTAAATTCGCGTTCAGTCTTAGCCATATTTAAGAATTCTTTATAACCCTCACAATATGTATAAGCAGCATCCTTTGCAGCGGGAGCAGCCTTAGCGATATGAGGGAACTCCCAACTCAGACTCTTTTGTAGCTCTTTAGCAGTAGTCATCAATCATCAACCTTTCTATCAATAGATATTAATTACAAAGATATGAACTAATTATAGCATATATGAAGAAGGAATTAAAGTATCAGTTTTAATGAAAAAAGCAGCTATCTATCACGCGACGCATGCTATATTAATTCGCAAATTATATATCTCGTAAAAAATGGCTCACTGAAATGAGCAAATTATAATATCTCGGAAGGAATTGAGATTTTAGCGAATGAGTTGTTGGAACAATGGAAGCGAGTGGTTCAATATGCTAACGCTTTCTTCGAACAAGAGTGTACCCCGAAGCTTCCATATTGTTCCCAACGAAATGAGCGTTAAGAAATCTCAGTTGACTGAAGAGATATATAATTTGCGACTGAATAAGGAGCATGCGTCGCGTTATAGACAGCTGCCTACTATTTTTCTCTTGTTTATTTCCTAAACTAGCGTTATAATACAATCTATATATTGGACATGAGGGGATATATTATGGATAAACAATATAAGCTAGGTGTCTTTTATGGACTTAGTGCCTACATCATCTGGGGCGTGCTCCCCATTTACTGGCGTCAGCTCCAGCATGTGGATGCTATGGAAATTCTTGCCAGTCGTTTCCTCTGGTCAGCAGTTTTTGTTTTCTTACTGCTTTTAGGTACGGGTAAGCTACGAATCTTCATTGATGAAACAAAAGCCATTTTTAGTACCTGGAAAACAGCTCTATGTATGCTAGCTGCTGCGATTACAATTAGCTTTAACTGGGGCATTTTTATTTGGGCTGTCGAGGTGGGGCGCATTGTAGAAACTAGCATGGGATATTATATTAATCCTCTAGTCAGTGTTCTTTTTGGCATGCTTTTTCTGCGCGAAAGACTTGATAAGCTGCAGATAATAGCAGTTATATGTGCAGCTATCGGGATAGGTGTTATTATTATCAAAAATGGCAGTTTACCATGGGTATCAGTTAGTCTTGCTGCTACCTTTGCTTTATACGGCCTCCTGAAGAAATTAATCAAGGCGCAAGCTCTTACTAGCATTATGCTAGAAACATTGCTCATATCGCCTCTCATGGCTTACTATCTCTATTATCTTAGTCAGCACGGTGGTAATGTTTATCAAAGCTGTGATAGTAGGACGCTATGCTTTCTAGTAGGTGCTGGTGTTGCTACTGCTACACCCCTACTCTTCTTTACTGGCTGTGCAAAGCTTTTGCCGCTTTATATGGTTGGCTTTATGCAGTATCTTGCTCCATCAATTACTCTTATTATCGGAGTATTTATCTATGGGGAAGCATTTACTTTTACTCATGCTTTGGCGTTTGGCTGTATTTGGCTGGGTTTGATTTTCTTTACTATTTCTCAGTTGAAAAAAATTAAATAGTTTATAAATCGAATTTTACTAGTAGGTTCAAGATATACTGATAGTGTGTTCAATTTTTTTACAATCTTCTATGGCGCTTAAGATGAAAATTTAGCGCCATATTTTTATTGTCTGAAAATTTTACCCGCATGAATCAAGAGTTTTTCGAGATTTTCGTAAAATTCTAGTTAAAAAAGCAGAAGTGGTCCCTAAAAAGGCTAGACAAGAGCTGCTAAATCTATAAATAGTAAAGTAGCTCTACAGTGAACACGGGATAATACTAGATGTTGTACTGTGGAAATCTCAAAGGATATGTTAGTAAAGTTATCCACAGATTGTGCATAAGCTGTTGATAAAGTAAATAAAAAGCCTAATTTAAGGCTTTTTTTGGCATATTTAGATGTGGATAAACTGTAGATAGATAAAAGTTATACACAAAAATTGTGGATAAGTCTGTGAATACTGTTGATAACATGGCACTAAATATCCCTAAGCTTCTAAAAAATATACTAAATTGCTAAAGCAATTTCTTTGGATTTTGTATACAAACGCAGGTTTTTTTGAAAAAGCTTGCAGTTTAGACTTGCTTTATTGACGATTTTTAGAGATAATATTAATATGACATATTATGTGTAAAAATGGAGGCAAAAATAATGGCTGTTAAACAAGTTGTAGCGATGAATGCTTTAAAGGAGGCAGGAGTCGAGGTTATAAACACGTCCGTATGTGCTGTGGATGGAGGATACTTGGCTTTAGTAAATACTGAAGCCGGTAAACGCCTAGCAGTAGTTGTGGATAATGAGACTGCTATGTGCAAAATGCTTAAAGAAGTTGAAGAGAAGCAAGTTGGTGCTGTTAAAATTATCTTAGCAGCTCTCAATGCTAATAATGCGGCTGTAGTACGTCGATTTGTAAAATGGGCTGCTCCTAGCGCTTGTGGTACGCGTGGTACGAGCATTGGCTTTAGCGACTGGCTGGGCTGTGCAGATGCTTATGTTACTGAGCTTTTTGCTAAGCGTCAGATGAAACCTGTACTTGTAGACTATACCCCTGAGGATAGCGCTGCTTTGAACCGCAATTTCCTGGAGGCAGTGGATACTGCTACCTGGGGCGTTTTGGAAGCTGGCTATAAGGAGGGCTATGGCGCTAACGCAGCAGGTCTGAAGTCTGAGGAAGAGATTGTTAAAGCTTTGCTCTATGGCTATAGCATGATTGGCTTTGATTGCAGTGACAAGATTAATCTGAGCATTGAGAAGCTTTCTGACGAAGCTGTGGAAAAACGCTTCTATGAATTTAATGAAACCTTCTGTGCTGCAGTTAATGCTTCCTATCTGAATGTAGAATTCAAGGTTGGCAATAACAAGGTTAAATTTGAAGAAAAAGAGCTGCACCGTATCGTTTTAGAATATGGTGAAGCAATTATGCATATTCAGTTCATTTACAATTCTTATCTTAAAAATACTCCTTGGGATATTGATTTCGAGCTTACTTTGTCCAAGCCTGGCAAAATGCTTACTCCGCAGGAGCACTATTTGATTGCTAATGAGCTTGAGCGTAATGGCATTAAGCTGGCAGCTATTTGTCTGGATCCGCTGAACGAGAAGGAAGCACTAGCTGATAATCTGCAGCTGCACTGTGACATTGCTTCTGCCTTCGAGTATCGTCTGAGCTTCCGTAATGCGGAAATTGGCTTAGCTGAGCCTGCTGCTGCTGTAAAATATGCTAAAGGCAAAGTACACTTCAAGCTGAACAATATCCTCTGGATGAGCGCTGTGAAGCTGATTGCAGCTACCGATGCTGAGCTTTATGCTAAGCTGGCTGCTGCTGCCGAAGTGGAGCCTGTAGCAGCAGATGCTATTTGTGGTACGGACGCTTGTAAGGCTTTCGCTCTGAGCTATAGCAAGGTGCTAAATCCGAAGGAGGGTAACCTCGCCGGCGAAATCAAAGCATTCCTTGCAGCACATCAAGCAGAATATAAGGAAGCAGTACTCGCTAATGTGGGTAATTATCTGAAAAACATCTAAGCAAATATTTAAAGCCTGCTATGGAAAATAGCAGGCTTTTTTGTGTTTTTACTGTATTTCTAAGACGGAGCTTGAAAATATTGATATCAGTTGAAGGAAAATTAAAATTTTACATTAGTATTCATGATGTCCCTGGAAAATGGACAATCTAGATATTTGTCTACTTAAGTAAAGCGTTAAATTTCTAAAGCTAGAAAATGTACGTATATGATAAACAAAAATCAGATTATGTTCACTTACAGTGTATAGAAAATAAATTTCTAAAAAATTTAATAAAAGTAGTTGACAATTACTGAAAAAAGGAGTATAGTATCAGTAATTTCAAATCGACCCACAAAGGTGATGATTGGGACTAAAGATAAGCGCAAAGCTACAGAGAGCCGTTGGTTGGTGTAAAACGGTACGGAGCCTTATTGATTAAATCACCCATGAACTCGTCAGCAAAAACCACAGGGTGAGTAGACTGATGCGCAACGGATGCGTTATTTCCGAGCCGGTTGATGGACTGGTGCTCAAAGTGATAAATTAGGGTGGTACCGCGTAACTATACGCCCCTGCTTACAGTGTAAGCAGGGGCTTTTTTAGTCCATCAAAATGTACTTGAATGGAGGAAGAAAAATGTTTGCAAAATTGTATGTAACTGGTCAAAATGATGAAACCTTATTGCCGAGAGTATTGCGTGTGCTTTCTAAACAAGGTGCCCAAGTACGTTCCTTAAAGATGGACGCAGAAGCTGATTCCTTGAAGCTGGAAATTCAATTAAATGATGTTGTAGCTGCTCAGGTAGCAAAGCTCCTCAGCAAGCAGGTTTCCGTGCTTTCTGTAAATACTGTAGCATAAGCTAAGACTTAGAAATTCCCTAAAGGAGGATTTATAGAATGAAATTAAAAGGCTCTCAAGCCATCATTAAGGTGTTGCTTGAGCAGGGTGTGGATACAGTCTTCGGTTATCCGGGCGGACAGGTTATTCCTTTATACGATGCACTGTATGATGCACCTTTAAAAAATGTACTGACAGCGCATGAACAGGGTGCCATCCATGCAGCGGATGGATACGCTAGAGCAAGCGGCAGAACGGGTGTCTGCATTGCGACCTCCGGCCCTGGTGCAACAAATATTGTAACAGGTCTGGCAACAGCATATTTAGACTCTGTACCGTTGGTAGCAATCACGGGTCAGGTTCCTGTAGCTAATCTGGGACGTGATTCCTTCCAGGAAATTGATATCGTGGGCGTGACCGTGCCCATTACTAAATATAATGCTCTCGTTAGAAGAAGCGAGGACCTTGTGCCGACGTTGCGTAAGGCCTTTGCCATTGCTAAGGAGGGCAGACCGGGACCTGTCTTAGTCGATATACCCAGTAATCTGCAGGTTGCTGAGCTAGAATGGCCTGAATTAGAAGAAAAAGAAGAGGTTCAAGAAACCGTAGAGAATGAGGCCAATGAGGGGATTTTTGAAGAAGCAGCAGAGCTTTTGAACAAAGCGCAGAAGCCTGTGCTTCTAGTTGGTGGCGGTGCGCTGAATAGTGATGCCGGTGCTGAGCTAGTAGCGTTAGCCGAGAAGGCTGACTTACCCATCGTGAATACGCTGATGGGTGTGGGTGTAGTGCCTGCGAGCAATGAGCGTAGCTTAGGTCTGACCGGTATGCATGGTCATATCGCGTCCAATATGGCAGTAGTGAATGCCGATGTTCTTATCGTAGCAGGTAGCCGCTTCAGCGAGCGTGTAACTGGTGATAGAACACGTTATGTGGGCAAAAAGACCATTATTCAGCTAGATATTGATCCATCTGAAATTGATAAAAATATCGCTGTTAGCGTGCCTGTAGTTGGCGATATTAAAGAGTCCTTGCAGAAGCTTCTGCCCTTGATTAAAGAGGCACAGCATACTGCTTGGTGGCAGCAGGTTAAAGCTTGGGATGCTACTGAGGATCATAGCTTAGAAAAAGGTGATCACCTGACTGCGCCTTGGCTGATGAAGCATGTTAGCGCAGTAATGGGCAGTGAAGCAGTTTATGTAACTGACGTAGGTCAAAACCAAATGTGGGCAGCACAGCATCTCGTTGTGGATAAGCCCCGCCATCATTTAACCAGCGGTGGCTGCGGTACCATGGGCTTTGGCCTGCCGGCAGCATTGGGTGCAACCTTCGCCGTAGGCGATAAGCCCGTTGTCCAGATTGCTGGTGACGGTGGCTTCAAGATGACTGGCATGGAGCTCTATACTGCTTGTCGCGAAAATAAAAAGCTGATTAGCATTGTCGTGAACAATAGCTGTCTCGGCATGGTGCGTCAATGGCAGCATCTCTTCTATGATGCACGTTATTCTTCTACTATCCTGAGCGAGTTTGATTTTATTGGCTTTGCGCGCTCCTGCGGTGCAGATGGTATACAGGCTACGACCTGTGAGGAATTTAAAGTAGCTCTAGAGAAGGCTAAAGCCTCCGACAAGCCCTTCCTCATCGAGGCTATTATTGAGCAGGGTGATATCGTAGAGCCCATGGTAGCTCCGGGTGCAGTACTTGACGATTTTGTTAAAGTAGATAAATAAGAAATATCCTTGAAGGTAGCTATAGAATAAGGGAAACGAAGCGCTAGCTTCATAACAAAGCTATTCTTTTTAAAAATTAAAATATAAAAAACAAAGAATTAAGAAAAGAGGTAAATCACAATGGTACAAATGTATTATGACAGCGATGCAAATCTGGAATTATTAGCAGGTAAAACCGTAGCTATTATCGGTTACGGCTCTCAAGGTCATGCTCATGCACTGAACCTGAAGGAAAGCGGCGTGGATGTAGTAGTAGGCCTGTATGAAGGCTCCAAATCCTGGGCTAAAGCAGAAGCTGCTGGTCTGACTGTTATGACCGCTGCTGACGCTGCTAAAAAAGCAGATGTTATCATGATGCTGATTCCGGACGAAAAACAAGCTTCCACCTACAAAAATGATATCGCTCCGAACCTGACTGCTGGCAAAGCTCTGGCATTCGCTCATGGCTTCAACATTCACTTCGGTCAAATCGTTCCTCCTGCTGATGTAGACGTATTCATGGTTGCTCCGAAAGGCCCCGGTCATCTCGTACGTCGTACCTACACCGAAGGCAGCGGTGTTCCCGTACTGGTAACCGCTTATCAAAACGCTACCGGCAAAGCTCATGACCTGGCTCTGGCTTATGCAAAAGGTATCGGCGGCACCCGTGCAGGCGCTCTGGAAACCACCTTCCGTGAAGAAACTGAAACTGACCTGTTCGGTGAACAAGCAGTTCTGTGCGGCGGTGTTTGCGCACTGATGAACGCAGGCTTCGAAACTCTGGTAGAAGCTGGCTATGAACCCGAAAGCGCATACTTCGAATGCATGCATGAAATGAAATTGATCGTTGACCTGATGTATGAAGGCGGCATGGCAAAAATGCGTCATTCCATCTCCGATACTGCTGAATATGGCGACTATGTAACTGGTCCTCGCATCATTACCGACGCTACTAAGGCTGAAATGAAGAAGGTTCTGAAAGAGATCCAAGACGGCACCTTCGCTAAAAAATGGCTGTTGGAGAACCAATGTGGCCGTCCTGCTTTCAATGCTATGCGTCGTCATGCAGCTGAAACCCAAGCTGAAAAGGTTGGTGCTCAACTGCGCAGCATGATGTCCTTCCTGAAAAAGAAATAATTCTGCAGGAGATTGTCTATAAGGCATCATCTGCTTCACAATTTTTCGTCGACGTACTTCTAGTACGCCTTCCTCAAAATTGCTCGCATCTAATACCTTCTAGACAATCTTTAGATGTGGGATATAGTTTAGAAAATAATAAAAAATAAGGGAAAGCGTTACTGATTTGTTTAAGGCGGCGTAGAGAAAAATTAGCTGCTGAGAATTGGTAACCATATTGCAAAAAAACCGCTTGCTATCGGCGTTAGAGCTGATAACAAGCGGTTTTTGATTTACACTTCCCCTTCGTCCATAATGCCGAGTTTGCGCTTCCAGTAGCGGGAGTAAATCGCAGCTAGGGGGTTATGGCCTAAGAGTCTATCCTTAACAACAAGGTTGGTCACAGGTCCGGGGCAGTTCATATTAAAGATAGCGTCGTGACCTACGCAGAGGCCGCAGGAGATGAAGAGCTCCACACCCTGCTCGGCGAGGAATTTAGATTGGAATTTGGGATTGCACATGGCCTCGTGGTCAAGCTCGGGCTTTACCTGCTTTAAGCCCAGCTCCTTTTTCGGGAAGCTGCAGTTTTTGCAGCAGACGCTGTAGAATTCAAAGCCTTGTTGCTCGAAATATTTGGCAATATATCTTGCTTCTGCATTAAGACCGATACAAAAGGCCATGCCAAGCTTTTTATAGCCCATAGCCTTTGCAAATTCGGCAGTTTCCTGCAGGCGGCAGATATTGCTATAAAAAGTGCCCTCAACATAGGCAGCTGCCTGCATCAGCTTCAGCTCCTCTTCGGTATAAGCTGCCTTTACCTCTTCATGAGGTACACCGGTGCAGTTCACGCCTTTGGTATAGCAGGCATGAGTGGGACAAGTAGCACATTTACATTTCACAATAAAACCTTCCTTCGTTTTTTCTTATATCCTATCACAAGTAACAGGAAAATTCAAATCTGAAGCAACGTGTAAAGCTTGTAACAAAAGGCTGAAAATTTTTCTTTAGAAAAACAGAAAAACACTTGCATTGCTACGATAGTTGTGGTATAATCATTAAGCTTGTATATATACTTATATACTTCTTCTGCTCCCAAGAAAAAGGGGGCCAAAGTCCAAAGGAGGAGGTGATTTCGTGAAAGCATACGAAGTCATGTACATCGTTAAACCCGTTGAAGAAGAAGCTTTTGAAGCAGTTGTTGCTAAATTCGAAAACTTGATCAACAATAACGGTGGTACTGTAGAAAAAACCGATCGTTGGGGCAAAAAACGCCTTGCTTATGAGATCCAAGACCTGACCGAAGGCCTGTACGTTCTCGTAACTTTCCAAGCTGAACCCGCTTGCATTAAAGAACTTGATCGTGTTATGAGAATTACCGATGAAGTAATGCGCCATATGATTATCAGTAAAGGTGAATAATCAATGAATAAGATTATTTTATTAGGCAGACTTACTAAAGATCCGGAAGTGCGCTACACTAATACCGGCAAAGTTGTTTGTCAGTTCACTCTCGCAGTGGATAGACCTTTTGCAAATCAAGAAGGCCAAAGAGAAGCCGACTTTATCCCTGTAGTAATCTGGGGTAAACAGGCTGAAACATGCGGAAACAGTCTCACCAAAGGGCAGCGCGCGCTGGTAGAAGGCCGCCTGCAGATCCGTAGCTATGATGGTAAGGATGGCAATAAACACTGGATAACTGAGGTTATCGCAGATCGCTTCGAGTTTATCGAGCGCAAGAGTGATTTTGCTAATCGTCCTGCTGCTCCGGCAGCTTCCCATGCATCTGCACCGAGTGCTGGTAATGGGGATGGTTTCGGACCCGCGGTTCCCTTTGATGAGGAAATACCATTCTAAATTAAGGGAGGTTATGCAATGAAACGTGAAAGAGGCAGAAGACCCAGAAGAAAAGTTTGCAGCTTCTGTGTTGATAAAGTTGAAGAAATCGATTACAAGGATGTAGCTAAGCTGCGCCGTTATGTTACCGAA
>JAXEPX010000004.1:0-7507 GCA_034117325.1 Phascolarctobacterium sp.
TTGGTATTTTTGTATTTTAAAAGTAAATTTCATTACAGCACTCTTCTTTCTGTGTTGGGGCTGTAGGTAGCAAAAATCTGCTCAAAATTAATTGCTACGCTATCGTCCGCCATGGAGCTGTCGCGCATTACGAAATAGCTAGGATGCTCCTTGGCAATGGCGGTAATCACATCGTCATTGATATCTATATCGAAGCAGGCGATAAGGTGTCCATCTGCAACGTCGAATACCTTCTTGCCTGCGATTTCTTTTTCTACGATTTTACTAGAGAGCGGCGTGCCCAGGTCCAGCATCACTTGGAAAAGCAGGTCCTCAGGCGTTCTATCCGCCTTCACATTATCCTGGAACAGGTCAAGCTGACCGTTTACTAATTCTCCCGGAGTGTAGTACACGTCTTCCATATTGCTCGTATCCAGCTTCAGCACGCGGAAGCCCGTGTCCAGATCCTGCGTCGTCAGCGGATTCTCGGCCTTAATCTTCTGACCCGCACGGCGAATGCGTTCCTTGCCAATTTCGCAAATGTTCTTGTAGCCTGCCTTAAAAGCCTCGCTCTTCTCGTCGCACTCCTCAGTCAGCTGCACCATAATAAACTTACGGTGCCCGCCATCTTCAGCATTTAATTGCATAACTGCGTGGGCGGTGGTGGCGGAGCCAGAGAAGAAATCGAGGATGATGGAGTCTTTTTGTAAGTTAGCAAGATATAATAGTTTAGAAATCAGTGTAGTAGGTTTAGGCATATCGAACACCTTACTACCATCAAACAACCTCATGACCTCTCTAGTGCCATTTGTTGTGGTACCTATTCTATCTGCAGAGAACCAAGAATTATCTATGGATCCATAGAGTTTCTTCTCTTCATAGAAAACTTTTAATTGTGGTCGTCCTAATCCGTTTGCTCCGAATATAATTCTATTGTCCTTTAAGGCACTGGCAAATTGATGAACATCAGTTCGCCAGTGCCTTCCTCTAGGAGGAAGGTGCTTTTCGCCTGTATTAGGGTTAATAATTTCATAAGTCAAGTTTGGTCTGACATTAGGGGCATCAAAAGGATCGGCCTTCCATAGACCTCTAGGGTCATTATCAGGGTTATCGAATTTTTCTTTATCCAACGGCAAGGGTTTTATAACAAAACTGTCGGTTTTTATCCATTCCTTATAGTTGCTTTCTTTAAGTCTTCTATTAGCCTTCCTTCTTATTTTCGCATAAGCCACTATATATTCATGATTTATACTAAAATCAGTATCATTTTTTATTGAAGCTCGTGACTGCCAAGGAATTATGGCAACAAGGTTACTTTCACCAAATACTAAGTTACAAATGCTTATCATATTATTTGATTCATTATCATCTATACTAATAAAAATAACCCCATCATCACTCAGCAAATCCTTTGCCAGCTTCAGTCTCGGATACATCATATTCAGCCAGTCAGTATGGAAACGTCCATTACTCTCGGTATTTTGCACCATGCGCATGCCTTCCTCGTCATACTGCCCACTATTAGCCATATATTCCTCGGCATTTTGCGCAAAGTCGTCATTGTAAACGAAGTCATTACCCGTATTATAGGGCGGGTCGATGTAGATCATCTTCACCTTGCCCAGATACGTCTCCTGCAGAAGCTTCAGCACCTCAAGATTATCGCCCTCGATATACAGGTTCTCCGTAGTGTCGAAGTCCACGCTCTCTTCCCTGCACGGGCGCAGAGTTTTATTAATAGGCGCATTGGCTGCCAGCATAGCCTTCTTCTTATCAGGCCAGGTAAACTGATAGCGCTCCTCCAAGCCCTCGACCACGTACTCGCTCAGCTCCTGCTTAAGCATATCAAAATCTATTCCACGCTTCACCTTTCCATTTTCATCCGTCGTTTCCGTCATGCAATTGGGAAAGAGTGCCGCAATTTTATCTATATTCTCCGCTACCTTATTCACGGAGTGCATTTTTAAGTGCTCCATGCTTTTGCCTCCAACATCAATTTTATCTCAAGTCGTCTATTTGAGAGCTTCAATCAGGCATTTAAGCTCATTGATTCTCATCCGTAGCTCCAGCTTCTTCTTCGCCTGCTTCTCAGCCCACATCTTCTTTTCCAGCGCAGCCCTTTCCTTCTCCAGCGCTCGCAGCCTACTAGTCCGTTCGATAGTCTCCTCGATGGTCTCCCCATCCTTGGGGTCGAGCCGGGAAATATCCAAAACAAGATTACTCCAGAGCGAATTCAGGGCCATGCCCTTTAACTGCAGCTTTTTCTCCACTGCAGGCGCAGCCTCGTCCATAAATAGCTGCTCACAGAACACTGCTAACTGCACCTTGTCCTCGTAGCAAAGCGCTAAAATAATGCGCTGGTCGATGAGGTTCACCAGCTTCTGCACCAGCTTCTCATCACAGCTTTCCTGCTTCAGCTGCACCGCGAGAACATAGATTGCCTTATCCCCCGCCTTGCTGCTAAGCGCAGGAATCGTGCGCTGAGAAATCTCGTTTACAATTGCCATTTGCCGAATAGCAGCATCAAACTCACGTTGCTCCGCTGCATTCAGCGCAAATTTGCTATAAAAAACCTTCTTCGGAATTACCTTTTTTAATTCCGTTGCTTCAGGTAAACCTAACATCTGCTCACCCTACCTTACTACTATCGCCAAATTATCTCACTACTAAGAAACAAATCAGCTCGAAATCATCCAAGCCCTTAATCTCGTTCTCAAAAAAGCTAATCTCCTCACCACTCAGGAAGCTGTCGAGGTCGCCCTCCTCCTTCACTTCGACGATGGACTGAATTGCCTCGCCCAGAAGCTCGGAATAAGCACTCATATTCCTGCCATCCTCCGTCTCCTTGTTAAACTCACTACAGAGACTCGCTAGGGGCTTATCCTTGCCCCTGCACACAAAGCGCAGCTTATCAAGCAGCTTTTTCGGCGCCAGATGATTACAAATTATCTCGCCATCCTCGCCGATATAGACCATATAGAAGGGATGCAAGAGATTTTTCTTGTCGATATTAATATTTTCCGTACAATTTTTCAAAACGTAAATCACGCCTGGCGGACACTCCGCATTCGCAGGTACCACCGCATGCAGACCAAAGGGCGTCTTTTCCAAGGAACCATGCTCCTTGCAGTAGCCTAAGAGGTCCAGCCTAAACTCGTTCAAGCCTAGGTCCATAATGGAAATGCCCGTGTCCATATCCTCGATATCCACGACCTCTTGCTGCAAGCGTTCCAGCTGCTTCTTACGGTACTGCAAATCCATTTTCTCATTCGAACTCAGAAGATTATCGTCGCCCGTAGCCGTCATATCCACGATCTTCATGCGGCTCTCTACGCGCCCCTTCAAACTGATATAGGCATCGAGGTCGATATCGGGCCAGAAATTCACCAGCTGAATCACCTTATTATGGCTACCAATACGGTCAATACGCCCGAAGCGCTGAATAATGCGCACAGGATTCCAGTGAATATCATAATTGATTAAATAGTCGCAGTCCTGCAGGTTCTGGCCTTCAGAAATGCAGTCCGTAGCGATTAAAACATCTATCTCATTGTGATCAAAGGGCATCAAGAGCTGCTTATCCTTCGACACAGGCGAGAAGCAGGTCAGCACACTGTTTAAATCACAGTGCAGATTTTTAATCGTGCTCCTGCCATCCACAGTACCTGTAATCATAGCTGTATTCAGGCCATATTTCTCTTTAACAAAAGCACTTACATGAGTATAAAGATACAAAGCAGTATCTGCAAAGGCTGTGAAAATTAATATTTTCTTATTGCTCGGATTAATCGGGTGCGCGATTTTCTCAACGATATTACCTAGCAGCGTCTGCAGCTTATTGTCCTTTTCAGGCGTAATCGTGCCAACCATAGCCAGAAGCTCTGCCAGGCGCTTGCTATCGCGCTGCAGGCTTTGGCCCCATTTAATATAGTCCATATCCTTCAGCTGAATCGAAATTTTTCTGCCAACCACGTAGTTTTCATCGTCAATATCGAGGTCCAGCTGCGCCAGCGGCTCCTCCTCTGTGACATCCACCACCATAAGCTGGTGCTTTTGATATTTATCGATGGTGTCCAACATCGTGTCAATACTAGCTTTGACTCTCTTAACAGTTAAGCTAAAGGAATAGACAGAGCTTTCCATGCGTTTTAGAATATTAATCGCCATCAACCTGCGGATGCCCTCTTCACGACCAGCCTGCGTAACACCTTTATTAATCTTATTATCACCATAGAGGGCTGCGTAGTACTCCATTCTGCTGGGCAAAATGAAGTGGGACGGTGTATAAATAGTCAGCTCTAAATCCGTCAGCTTTTCAAAAACCTGCGCATAATTCACATCGCCCTCGCTGGTAGTCAGCTGCGGACGCTGGGAGATGGGCTTTAGGCGTTCCGGGAATTCACCAATATCCTTGGTATCGTAATACTTTGAGATATGCTTACGGGAACGTGCAATGGTTACAGAATCAAGCAAAGTGAAAAAATCATAGCTCAGATTTTCTAAAAGCCTCTGCACGGTGCGCTCTTCAGGCTCCAACTTCGTCCAGGCATTATAGGCTTTTTGGGCCTGACGGAAGATATCGTCAATCGAGTTTGTCGTAGTTAATTTATCATCAATAAGGCTCGTATCACCCTCATAGGCAAGCTGAAGCTGATTTTTCAAGTCATTAAAGCGATTATTGACAGGCGTAGCTGAGAGCATCAGTACCTTCGTTTTGACGCCTGCACGGATGATTTTATTCATCAAGGTGGCATAGCGATTCTCGTAACCTTCCTCATCAAATTGCCCGCCATTACGGAAATTATGGGATTCATCTATGACTACTAGGTCATAGTTGCCCCAGTTAACCCTACCCAAATCTATGCCATTGGACATGCCTCTTTTCCTGCTCAGGTCGGAATGGAAGAGTACATCGTAGTTCAAGCGGTCGCTAGCAATCGGATTATTGACATAATTACCCTTATAGGTGTTCCAGTTATCGCAAAGCTTTTTCGGGCAGAGGACTAATACGGACTTATTGCGGTTCTCGTAATATTTCATTACAGCGAGGGCTGTAAAGGTCTTACCCAGGCCGACGCTGTCTGCGAGAATGCAGCCATTATATTTTTCTAGTTTATTGATAATGCCAAGTGCAGCATCACGCTGGAAGTTAAAGAGCATGCTCCAGATTTTGCTATTTTTAAAGCCAGTGCGCTCGTTAGGCAGCTCGTCCTCGCTAATATCTTCAAGAAACTCATTAAAAATATTATAGAGCGTCACGAAATAGATAAATTCGGGTGCGTTCTCATTGTAGGCGGAGCTGATGCTATTAATAACCGTGTCAGTGACATTCTGAAGCTCATCGCTATTATTCCAGAGCATATTAAAATTTTCTACAAAGCTCTGGGACATGGGGCTTTCCATTTTGATAATAGAGACGAAGGCGTCATTACCCTGCTCACAGCCCAAATCTACGGTAGTAAAGCCATTGAAATTAATGTAGCTCGTCTCATCCACAAGCATAAAGCGTTGGATATTTTTATTGCCGACATTGGATTTAATCGTGGCTTTTTGGCGCAGCCAGCTTGCACATTCTTTAGCAATGGCCTTTTGATTCAGCTCATTGCGCAGCTTAACTTCGAATTCTGTGCCGTAGATACCGCGCTCACGGCTTAATTTGGGTATAAAAAATTCACGCTTCTCTTTTTTACTGTCTTCGTTCTGAATGAAGGTCGGGTCAGTAAAAATAAAGCGCAATTCATCGATATTGCTTAATTCTTTTTTGAGCGCTTCGTACGCATATATGGAAAAGTAGGCAGCAGCAATGGACAGTCGACTGCCTTTTTTTATTTCGCAGGATAAGTCATCTATAAGCTTTTCGTTAACATTATCAATAATTTTCACAGCATACACCACCAAAGCATAATTGGTTTATTATTCGACACGAATGTAAATTTTTCCTGCTTAAAGTGCGTTGTATACACTCCTATAGACGTCTAAAGCTAGAGCTATTTACTACGCTAATTGGTTCCATTGGTATACCAAGTATTATTATCACTATTCTATCACCCTACCACGTCATTTTCCGTCCATCTTCTCCCCACCCTGCGCCAAATTGCAATACTAAACGCAACTTTTTCCTCACGCCTCATGCACAGCATCGAGGACTGTGAGGACTGTGAGGACTGTGAGGACTGGAAATCCTCTTGATAGCAACATTGATAATATATAAGCGCCGAGAGTAACTGCAATACCACTCTCGGCGCTATTATAAGTATTTTAGTCTATTTTTAAGTACAAATGTCCACTACAGTTATTACTCGCAAATCGCGATAGGAACAAATTTTCGTTCATATACAATAGACATAACACAAAAAACGCCCTGCACGCTAGGGCTCGCACTTCATCTGCGAGCAGCCCAGCGGCGGGCGTTAATTCATGAATCTTATAGATTTCTTACGATATTCATCTCAATAGCTTGAATTACTAATGATATGCATTAATTTGCATAGAGTGCCTTAACCTCTTCTAGCGGCAACTTAGTATTCTTAGCTACCATTTCAACAGAAACGCCATCAGCCAAAAAGCCTTTTGCTATCTCTACACTCTTCTTATACTCAGCTTCTGCTGCTGCCTTTGCTGCCGCTTCCGCTGCTGCTTCATCCGCTATTTTTTGCATTAATTCACACATTTCGTCTCGACCTCCTTCTTCCTCTTTGAAGCCTCTAACTCTATCTGCCAACTTTTTATTAATGATATCCTTCGCATTCTTACAGAAGAAATCATGCATTAAACTTCCTAATGCAGTTGCAGTACTGCGTATGGAACCATTGACGTAGACAATCTTCGCTCCATCGACAAATGGTTCTCCCGATTCTTCTATAAATCGACTAATGTGATAAATAGGCAGTCCACCCTTAAGCACATCATTTTCCGTAATGAAAATGACATACGTATCGTCAAGCTTAATATATTCCTCACCTGCACAAAAATGCTTCGCATCGATGATCCCCACATAATAGCGCGCACGCTGCGGCACAGCTCCTGCATCTTTGCGTTGCACCTCCACATTGAAATGGCGTCCGTTCTCATCCACACAATATATATCCAGCGCAGAAGAATGTCCTTGCAGGTTCTTAATGCTATATTGACCTATACTTTTAATCACTTTAATTTTATCATTCCCCAGAATAATGTGCAAGAGCATTTCGCACAGCTCATTCTGCTCGCTAAAGACTGCTGACATAAAGGTATCATCCATCAGCGTAAATTCATCAATCGTCTTTTTATACTTTTGGCGCATCTCTTCGCTAACCACTAACTCAGCTCCTTGCTATAAATTTAACCAGAATCTCTTGCAAGATATTTTGGTCTAGTTATATTATAACTTAATTTTCTGACTATTGCAATATTTGTGTATAGTATTTTATGAATGTAGAAGGAAAGGAGGTAGATAAATTGGAGTTTATCTTTATGTTTATCTAATTCTCATCCTTCTTCTTTGTCACCAAAGAAGAAGCAAGAAAGTGCGCGCTTTTAGAAAGCGCGG
>JAXEPX010000005.1:0-31466 GCA_034117325.1 Phascolarctobacterium sp.
TCTTTTTCTTCCATGAATTTAATAGCTTCCTCGCGGGGCAGCTCAAAGCGCTCTAATTTCAGTTTTTCCTTGCAGATTTTGCGCATTTCTGCTTCCAGCGCAGCGAGGTCCTCCGGAGTGAACGGAGCCGGAGTATCAAAGTCATAATAGAAACCATTGTCAATGCTGGGACCGATGGCCAGCTTTACATCGGGGTGCAATCTTTTCATAGCCTGCGCCAGCACGTGGGAGCAGGTGTGCCAATAGGTTTTACGGTATTCCTTGTTTTCAAAGGTAAATTGTTTGTCTTCAGACATGTTCTTTTCCTCCTAAAATGTATCGTAACTGTGCGTCGAAGCTGAAGATAGGATTTATTTAAGCAAAAAAATAAACCCCGCTCCCACGCAAAAGGGACGGAGTTAACCGCGGTTCCACCCTCATTGACATATATAAGGATATATGCCCACTCGGTATCGTTAACGCCGATAGTACGGACTGGCATACTCACACGAAACTAAATCTCTGCTTTCCGCAGTCGGTTTGAAGGCGGTGCGCTTAGCGTATTACCCTGCTGCTCTCAGCCATGGCAGCATTTTCTGTAAGGATAGCCCACAAGCAGGTCCTTCGCATTACCATTAAATTTTCACTTATTTGTAATTATAGCACACCAAAAATGCTTGTCAAGGTTTCACTAGAAAATTTTAGCCGAATGATGTATAATAGTAGAAGTTTTTCCTTAACTTTTACTTAATTATAGCTTTTAAGCGAAAGGGGTTGAAGTGCTTGAGCTTCGTTATCAATTTTTCTAAATCAGCAACACTACTGGCAAGCTTAGCTGTAACAGGCTGTTTATTGAGCTCTGCTTCTGCTCAGGCCAAGGAGCTTACCCTTTTGTATGTTCCCCTTGACAATAGACCTGTCTGTATCGACTATGTGCAGCAAACTATGGAGGCAGCAGGCTGCAAAATTATCCTGCCCCCCGCGAAATATATCGCCACAAATAATAAGAATGGTGACCCAGACGGACTATGGGCTTGGCTCGCGACCAAAGCCCCCAAGGCCGATGCTGCCGTCATCAGTACGGATAGCTTACTCTACGGCGGACTTGTTGCCAGTCGCACGCATCATCTCTCACGCGAGCAGCTCTCTACCCGCCTCGAACGTCTACATGAGCTTAAAACTACACTCCCGATCAAGCTCTATGCCTTTACAACCATCATGCGCACCCCTCGCGCCAGTCGCGGTCGCGTAGAGCCTCCCTATTATGCACAGCTGGGTCCGGACATTTTTGCCTATAGTGAGCTCATTGACGAGCAAGAACAAAGGCGTTTAACTCCGGTCAAGCAATCACGACTAGCTGAGCTCGAAGCTAAACTGCCTAAGGCCGAGCTCTCTGACTGGCTCGGACGCAGAGAGCTTAACCACCAAATTAATATCAAGCTAACTCAAATGGCTCGTAACGGAAAATTCCATTACCTTGCCATTGGCAAGGATGATAATGCGCCTCTGTCTGCGACTCATATGGAAGCACGCAAGCTCAGTATGGCTACCTTTGAGATGCCTGCAGAGCAGCTGCAGCTTCTAGATGGCGTGGACCAGCTGGGCCTTTTACTCCTTGTGCGCGCGTACAATGAGATGAATGACCTGAAGCCAAGCATCTATCCCCTCTATAGTCCTGGCATAGGTGCAGGCACATTACCTCAGTACAGTGACTCCCGTCTGCAGGATTCCGTTCCAGCGCAAATCAAAGCTGTGGGAGCAAAGCTTGTCCCTACGCCTGCCTCAGCTGACCTAGTACTGGCACTTAACACGCCTCCTGACGGCGAAGTCAAGGACTCCACTGCCGGTGATAACCAATATTTTGCTTCCCTTGCAAACAAACAGTTTGTCACAACGCTTAAGGAACACCTGCGTACAGGGAGAAACGTGTCCCTTGCTGATATCAGCTATGCCAACGGAGCTGACAATGGCTTCATGAATCTGCTAGCACAGGGAGATGCCCTCTCTCGCTTAGCTGCCTATAATGGCTGGAATACTGCAGATAACAGCGTTGGCTTTGCTATTGCGCAAGGTCTCATGGCTAAATATATGACGAGCGCAGAGCGCGAGCGCCTAGTAAAACAGCGCCTTATCGACGATTGGTTCTACCAGAGTAATGCACGCTCGATAGTAGCGGATGAGTTGGATAAGCATAATCGCGAAGAGATGAAATACGAGCTAGAGGGAGCTACTAAGCCTGTGCTAGCCTTTGTCACGGATAAATGTCAAAGCCTGGCTCAAAGCTACCAATTCACGAAAAACACTCAATTTAAGCTTTCCCTGCCATGGAATCGCCTTTTTGAGGTTGATGTTGACATCAAAAAATAGCATAAAATATAGGAGATAGGCTCTAGCTTCAGAACCTATCTCCTTTTTATTCTCGGTATTTAAAACAAAGCTCTCGCTTCTTATTTTTCCTCAGGCTGCTTATGCATAATACGCTCCAGCTCCTGCATAAAATTCTTTACATCTGCAAACTGACGATACACAGAAGCAAAACGCACGTAAGCAATTTGGTCTGTTTCCTCAAGATGGCGCATAACGAGCTCACCTATTTTAGAGCTTTCTATCTCGCTTTCACCACTCATACGCAGCTCACGCTCTACGCTATCGGCGATTTCCTGCACCTTTTCATAAGGTACGGGACGTTTTTCAAAGGCCTTCAGCAGGCCGCCCAAGAGCTTTTTAGAATCAAACAGTTCCCGTCGTCCATCCTTCTTGCTGACTACCAGCGGCGTCTCCTCATATTTCTCATACGTCGTAAAACGACGCCCACAGCCGGGGCACTCTCTGCGCCTACGTATAGAGGTTCCTTCCTCTACAGCACGACTATCAACAACGCGACTATCATGATATGAGCAAAATGGGCACTTCATCCTGTTTTCCTCCTAAGAGCCATTAAAGCAATACATAAAAAACAAAGTCATAAAAAGCAGCTACAGATGTACGTAGCTGCTTTTTGTAATTTTTTATAAAATTATCTACGCAGCCAAGGCGGAATATCATTTCCACCATTAAATCCATTAATAACACCGGAGGAAGTATGCTTCTCTGCCTCAGGGTTCTTAATGTTAGTTGCATTTTTTAAAGTCGGATTCTTCTTTTCGAAGCCAGTAGCGATAACGGTTACACGAATCTCATCCTCAAGAGCTTCATCAATTACAGCACCAAAGATAATATTAGCATTCGTATCCACAGCCTCGGTAATAATTTGAGAAGCCTCGGTAACGTCGAACAAGGAAAGCTCCTTGCCACCAGTGATATTAAAGAGAACGCCTTGAGCGCCATCAATAGAAGCTTCAAGCAACGGACTCTTAATAGCAGCTTCAGCAGCAGCCTTCGCACCACCCTCGCCCTTTGCAGTACCAATGCCCATCAGCGCACTGCCAGCGTTAGTCATAATGGTCTTAACATCGGCAAAGTCAGCATTAATTAGACCGGGCACACCAATCAAATCAGAAATACCCTGTACGCCCTGACGCAGAACGTCGTCAGCAATGCGGAAAGCATCAAGCATAGAGGTACGACGATCAATAACCTGCAGCAAGCGGTCGTTAGGAATAGTGATTAAGGTATCAACCTTCTCTTTTAATTTTACAATACCATTTTCGGCTTGGTTCATACGACGGCGACCCTCAAACATGAAGGGCTTCGTAACAACGCCTACAGTAAGTGCGCCAACCTCTTTCGCGCACTCAGCCACAATATGCGCAGCACCAGTACCAGTACCACCGCCCATACCTGCAGTAACAAAGACCATATCCGCACCCTTCAGTGCATCAATAATCTGGTCACGGGATTCCTCGGCAGCCTTTTCACCAATTTCAGGATTAGCGCCTGCGCCAAGCCCCTTAGTAAGCTTTTCGCCGATTTGAATTTTGCTTTCAGCCTTGGACAGCAGCAAAGCCTGCGCATCACAGTTCACAGCAATGAACTCAACACCGCGTACACCAGCGGCAATCATTCTGTTGACAGCGTTATTACCGCCGCCACCTACGCCAATAACCTTAATATTGGCCAGGTTGTCAAAGGTAGTTTCCACATCATCAAACATATTCTACGTCCCCCTTAAATCTTGGGTATCATTATTAATAAATTACTAGATTTAGTATTCTTCCACACACTAGCCCATTTTTCCTGCTAGTTTTAAAAAATTATTTTCCCATGTATAATCTGCGGATGACACCTATATTCTGGAAGATACGCATACCAAAAATAAAGATTGCCACCATATATAAATCTATGCCAATCATAGCACCTGCATAGCACAGAAAAGCCGCTAGCACGCCATTAATAAAGAAACCAGAAATGAACACACCAGTATCATATTTGCTTTCCATCGAAGCACGAATCCCGCCTAATACAGCATCTAAGCCTGCCATCACAGCAACAGCTAAAAGTCGCGCGTACTCTGGCGGCACGCTAAAGGGACAATAGATGCCAGCCACGACACCAATTATCAGGCCGATTAATGCAGCATAAATCATTTTTGTCCCTCCTTCTCGGCAACACTATGCGCAAATTCAAAATTACGCGGTGCCTTAAGGGCAGGAATATGTACCTTATCCAAGGATTTAATCTTTACCTGAATCCCCCAAAACTCAAAGGTCTCTACTACTCCTCCACGCAAGCGCAAAGCACTTGTCAACGTCTTCGGAGCACCAATAGCCTTGATAACGTAGGGAGGAGCACTACGAACATTGTTGACAGAAACAGTAGGCCCAGCACAGCGCACCTCGCTCATAGCAACAATACGCTGCTCATTGAGGCTTATGGCCTCAGCTCCAGCAGCACGTAGCTCGTTGAGAACACGCAATAAATCCTCGTCATGAATAATATAGAGATTGGGATTTTCATTAGCTTTTTTAGGAATATTACTATCATCTAGAACAATCTCTACCCCTGCGCCCTCCACTGCCGTAGTTCCGGCTAAGAGCTGCAGACGTTTATGTGCAGGGTCGTTCTGATAATTGACGCCCTGCTTGCGCAGCGTGGAGATTTCATCGAGCAAGCGCTTATTCTCGGTCTCCATAGACTTTAAACGCTCGGAGAGATCCTCCACCCTGTCAATTCTGATGGACCTTTGCTGCTCCGTGGCTTTATACTGTACTGACAACATAAAGCCCAACACCATGAACACGATGGCAATTAAAATCTTGCCCTGTATATCCATAGTAAAAATTTGTTTCATTCTTCCACCCTCATTTTTTAGCCTTTGTATTAGGAATCAATTTTATATACGGCTTCGCAAAGGTTAAATCAATGTATTCTGCTTGAATCTTTTTATTCTTTATTTCATTAAATACCGTCATAAAAAGCTCAGCCTTAGCAGGCAATTGCTCCACCGGCCCCAAAAGAACGGGAAAGCTACTCCTTAAACGCAGCTTTGTTTCCATCCTATTATCAATAGCCAACTCGGCAATTTTATCACGTGCTTCTCCGCTTAATTGCTCCAGAAATTGCAAGATATAAAGCACATTTTTATTATCTACCTTATCGCCTAAAAAAACATTACCACATTGAGCTCCTGAAAGAACCGGAGCCTTAGCATCAGGAATTGTCGTCGTAACACGCATAACCGTTCCTTTGTAATCCAATTGTAGGTAGCTACGATAGGAATTAGCCACATATAGTGCAGGCTCACGCTCCTGGACATACACCTCTAGCGTTGCCGGCCAACGGTAGTCAACGCGTGCATCTTTAAAGCGAATATCGTGACGCAGAGCTTCTGTCAAACGACTTTTGCTCACATTGAAAAAGTTAAATGGTAGGTCACTCCCACCAAGCTTAACAGCTTCCTGAACGGATAAGAGATTAGAGCCATGAATTATGATTGAGCCAAAGGCTAGGCCAGGCTGATGTATGTATTGCCAGCCAAAATGGACACCATAAATAAGGGCACCCGTCAGCAGAAGGCGACACAAAAAACGCAGGCGTTTTCGCCGCTTATGCTGACGCAGGCGTTCTTTAGTAGTGAGCATCGTTGCCTCCTTACTGAAAATTCTCTATCGCTTCGTAGATTTATACTATTGAGCTCAAGTAAGCTTTTATTTTGCGCTGAGCAGAATGCGCTCGCACAGCTCAGGGAAGGAAATACCTACTGCAGCAGCTGCCTTAGGTACGAGACTCGTCGCCGTCATGCCAGGAACAGTATTAGCCTCGAGCACATAGCCCTGACCATGCTCGTCGAGCATTACGTCCACACGCGCCACGCCACTTAAGCCCAGTACTCTGTACGCTGCTACTGCCAGCTCCTGCACATGCTTAGTCACAGCCTCGTCCAGCGGAGCGGGGCAATGGTAGTCCGTTGCGCCCTTCGTATATTTTGAATGGAAATCATAAGCGCCACTATGGGGAGCAATCCAGATAATTGGCAGGGGCTTAACTTCGTCCTTGTCCTGCATCAGCGCTACCGTCAGCTCCTTGCCCTGAATGCACTCTTCGACGAGCACATTTTCAGAATAGCTGAAGGCTTCCTTCAGAGCAGGTTCAATTTCCTCCGCTTCCTTCGGAATGACTACACCAATACTGGAGCCCTGGGTCGCAGCCTTGATGACTACCGGCAGGCCAAAAGCCTCCAGAATATGCGCTTTGAGCACTGCAAGGTCACTAGCCTCACGTTTATTGATAATTAAACAACGCGGAGTGCTGATACCTGCGGATTGCAGAAAGCGCTTCGTCGCAGATTTATCCATAGCAACAGCACTCGCCATGACTCCACTACCGGTATAGGGAATGCCTGCTGCCTCCAAGATACTTTGCAGGCGGCCGTCCTCACCGTATTTACCATGCACTGCGTTAAAAACAACCTTCGCGTTCATCGCATGCAGCGTGGTCAAAAGGCGATCAGGTACCAGCTCCACCTCCTTGGCATTATAGCCTTTCTCGCGCAGGGCAGTAGCAATAGCTGCACCAGTTACGCGGGAGATTTCAGCTTCGGAGGATGGTCCTCCGAGCACAACTGCAATTACATCTTGCTTCATCATTTTGCTTTACGCTCCAATTCTCTTACTAATTCCTCGCCGATTTTGAATACATCACCGGCGCCAATCGTCATAATTAAATCGCCGCTCTGAGCCTTAGCCTCGAGGTACTCCTCAGCCTTGTCCAGACGGGGAATGTATTGCACTATTTGGCCGGTTTTAGCCTTCACACCCTCGGCCAGCTTCTCGCTGGAAACTCCGGGAATGGGTGCCTCGCCGGCAGAATAAATATCTACTAAAATCAACTCATCGCAATCCGCGAAGCTAGCGCAGAACTCGTCAAAAAGAAGCTGCGTACGCGTGTAACGATGGGGTTGGAATACACATAATAAGCGTGCAGGCTGGGTCTGACGTGCAGCCTTCAGCGTCACGCCGATTTCTGTCGGATGGTGCGCATAGTCATCTACTACCCACACGCCTTCGACCTTGCCCTTGGTCTCAAAACGACGCTTCGCGCCGCCGAACTTTTTCAAGGAAGCGAGAATCTTATCCACCTCGATGCCCATCTCACGTGCTGCCGCGAAGGCGCCCATGGAGTTGAGCACATTATGACGACCGGGCACAATTAAATGCACATCGGTCAAAAATTCGCCTTGAAAATACAGCTTATAGCTGGTGCCGTTCAAGCCATAGGTTATTTCCCGGGCAATGTAATCAGCATCCTCGCCATCAAGGCCATAGGTCAGCACGGACTTATCAGTCTCCGCAGCTAAACGGCGCACCTTGGCATTATCAGCGCAGAGAATAGCCTTGCCACCCTCACGGATATTGCCCAAAAATTGCTTAAAGGCCTGATATATATTTTCCTCCGTACCATAATGGTCCAGATGATCATCTTCAATGTTCGTCACAACGGCCAGCTCAGGATAGAACTTCAGGAAGGAGCCGTCGCTCTCGTCAGCTTCAGCCACCACATAGGGACCAGCGCCATTGCGCGCATTGCCGCCGAGACTTGTAACCTCACCACCAATGACGATGGTCGGGTCAATGCCACTTTCCGCTGCGATGCAGGAGATCATAGCACTCGTTGTTGTCTTACCATGTGCGCCCGCTACAGCCACGCCCTTCGCCTCAGGAGCATTAAGCAGTGCTGCCAACACGTCACTGCGGTGCAACACTGGCAAATTGCGCTCGCGTGCAGCCACCAGCTCCGCATTATTCGGATGAATGGCCGTGGAGATGACTACTGCATCAGCGTCGTCCACCTGGCAGGCAGCATGACCCATGTAAACCATAGCGCCTTCCTCTGCGAGATGGGCAGACATATGACCTGCGCTCAAATCGGAGCCACTCACGTCGTAGCCACGTTTAATCAGCACATACGCCAGTGCACTCATACCGGCGCCACCAATGCCAATAAAGTGTATGTTATGCAGATTAGCTAATTTATTCTCAGCCACAGGATACCCTCCCTATTTTTTGATCAGAGCCAACGCCTCATTTGCGATGGTCTCCGCTGCCTGCGGCTTACCAAGTGCTTTGGCGGCCGCCTGCATCTTCTCCAAATCCTTTGTATGTAGCAAGAGATGCTCAATGGCCTCCAAAATGCGCTCGCCGTTGAGCTCCTTATCTAAAATCACCTGCGCTGCACCTTTTGCCTCTACAGCGCGGGCATTGAATTCCTGATGATTAGCCGTAGCATAGGGATAAGGGATGAGCACGCTGGGCACTCCCTTCGCCATTAGCTCGGCCAGACCGATTGCACCTGCGCGGAAAACTGCTAAATCAGCCGCTGCCAGCGCTACAGGCATATTGTGCAGATAGGGCTTTATAATAATGTTCTCGCCCACACCGCCACGTTTTGTAATTTCGGCCATGTACTGCTCATAATTAACGTCACCCGTCGCATGCAGCACCTGCACCTCGTTGCGTCCGCTCAGTGCAAGCTCTGCCTCCAGCATCGCATTATTGATGCTGCGCGCACCGCGACTGCCACCCGAGACGAGAATCGTTTTTTTCTCAGGGTCGAGCCCTAGCTCTTTGATAGCAGCCTGACGCTCATGCTCCAGGATTTCCGTGCGGATGGGGTTACCCGTGTAGACGAGCTCCGCCTTACCCTGAAAATATTTGCCGGCTTCTTTATAGCCGAGAAAAACCTTGCGCACATAGCGGGAGAGAATCTTGTTCGTCACACCCGGCATGGCGTTCTGCTCCTGAATACAGGTGGGGATACCCTTGAGCGCAGCCATGAAGACAATAGGGCCGCACACATAGCCACCTGTACCAATTACGAGGTCAGGTTTTTCCTTTTTGATAATTTGGTACGCGTCATAAAGACCACTGAATAATTTGCAGGCACTGCGCAGCGTATCCAGACTGAGACTACGCTTAAAGCCTGCTACCTCAATGAATTTCAGGGGATAGCCATAGCGAGGGATGATATCCTTCTCCAGGCCCTGCTGTGTGCCTACGAAGCTAATTTCAGCCTCGGGCGCGAGCTTTTTAATTTGATCGGCAATCGTTAAAGCAGGATAAATATGTCCTCCGGTGCCGCCGCCGGAAAGAATGACCTTCACTTTATTTCCTCCTCCCTTATCGCGGTAGAGCTTGTACTAATTTTTTAAAGCAACGTCCACGCTCAGGGTAGTTTTTAAACATATCATAGGACGAGCAGGCAGGGGATAATAGTACCACCTGAGGCTCCTGCGCTAGCTTATAAGCCTTATTCACAGCATCCTCGAAGCTAGCAGCGAGCTCAATATGCTCCACGCCTTGTGCCACAGCCGCCTTGTAAAAGCGCTCCTTAGCCTCGCCTAATAGAATCAGCGCATCGCATTTTTCCTTAACTAAAGCCATCATGGGCTCCAGCTCCGTGAGCTTATCATGCCCACCTGCGAGAAGGATGATATGCCCCTTCGGGAAGGCTTCCAGCGCTTTAATCGTGGAGTCAGTATTCGTAGCCTTGGAGTCATTATAATAAGGCACGCCTTTAATCATCTCCACATACTCCAAGCGATGCTCAATGCTACGGAAATGGCGCAGTACGTCCGCCATCTCGCTCACTGGCACTCCTGCGAAGAAGCCGCAGGCAATCGCCGCCAGTACATTTTCTTCATTATGCCCACCAAAAAGGTGCAGCTCGTCTATATTACAAACAACACTATTTGTATTCTTCCATTTTATCACAAAATCGCCATTTTGCATAAATATTCCTGCATCTAAAACAGTTTTTCTACTAAAATAGCAAATTTTCCCTTGGGAATAACGCGCCCAGGTGCGCACCTCGGGATCATCGTAATTTAAAACGGTGACTTCGTTAGGACCCTGCTGACGAAATATATTCTGCTTCGCCGCGCCATAAGCCTCCATTGTATGATGGCGTTCCAAATGGTCAGGTGTAAGATTTAGAACAACTGCAATATCGGGGCAGAAGCTAGTGACCTTCTCCAGCTGAAAGCTAGAGAGCTCCGCTGCCAGCCATGCATTATCCGGAAGGCTTTCGACCTCTTTCGACAGCGCGAGACCAATATTGCCACCTACTGCGCTTGGTACAGGCAGACGCTTCAGCATCTCGCCCACAATACTCGTAGTCGTAGTCTTGCCATTTGTACCCGTAATGGCCGCAATATGGCCGCCATAAAGGCGATAGCCTAGCTCTACCTCGCTGATAACCTCAAGGCCTCTCTTCTCAGCCAGTAGAATATTAGGGTTATCACAGGGGACACCCGGGGACAGCACCACCATGCCAGCTTTATCTAAAAGCTCAGCAAAGGCAGCACTACCGATGACAAGCGCGCCACCTGTAGCACTCAACATCTCTGCTAAGGCTGCGGGCAGCTCCACAGCATTATCATTATATAAATAGACCTGCTCGCCTCGGCGCGCTAGCACCTCGGCCGCACCGCGACCGCTAATGCCCGCACCATAGACGATTACAGCTTGCTCAAAAATTTTTGCGATTTTGTTCATCATGTCCACCATGACAAACGCCTCCTAATTATATTGTAACAATATTATTACGCTCTTGCAAAAGAAAAATTATAAAACAGCTACCAACCATAATGCTAAGCCCAAGGCAGACAGCACACAGCTTAAAGCCGTAAAGACGTGTACTACCTTAACTTCGCGCCAGCCACCCAGCTCGAAGTGATGATGCAACGGGGACATGCGGAAAATGCGCTTGCCATGCGTCAGGCGGAAGTAGGTCACTTGCATAATAACAGAAAGCGCTTCTGCCACGTACACGCCACCAATAATCACAAGCAGGAGCTCCGTATGCGTGAGGAGTGCTAACGCCGCTACGCCACCGCCCAGAGCGAGACTACCAGTATCACCCATGAAAACCTGAGCCGGATGACGATTAAACATTAAGAAGCCCACACATGCACCTGTCAGAGCAAGCGCAAAGCCGCTCACATCGAGCATGCCCAGCATGAAGGCAATGAACGCATAAACAAGTGTCACCGGAATGCTAACGAAGGAAACAAGGCCATCAAGGCCATCCGTCAGGTTCACAGCATTCGTCGTACCCACGAGCAGCAGGAAGGCCAAAACATAGTAGCCCCAGCCACAGTCAAAGGTAATATCTAAACCAGGCACCCACAGGGAAGTGTTCTGGTTATGCGTTTCCGCAAAATACACATAGGCTCCGGCGAGGATAAATTGCAGCAAAAATTTTTGCTTTGCCGTTAAGCCCAAATTACGTTTCATCACGACCTTGATATAGTCATCGATAAAACCGATAATGGCGTGACCTAAGGTCAGCACCAGCGCAATCATCACATGAGGAGTGAACCTATTCCACAGCATCGCTACCACCAGCGCTGCCAGCATCATTAGGCCGCCCATGGTAGGCGTACCGCTCTTTTTCATATGGCTTGCCGGACCGCATTCGCGAATAGATTGACCAAATTTCAGTTTATGGAGATACGGAATCAGCACCGGACCCAGAAGAGCACACACTATAAAAGCGGTGACAGGAATTGCAACTAATTTTAACATCATGTTCCCCCTCAATATTTATTAGCTTCGCTCCAGAGGTATCTATAATTAAGCGAAGCTTTTTCTTTTTATTTAAACATTTCGAGCATCTTGCCTACCTGCATGGCATTAGAGCCCTTTAACAGGATAATGTCACCTGCATCCGCCATAAAGCGCAGATTATCCGCTGCTTCCTGACGTGTATCGCAGTGGAAGGTCTTGCCACCTAGCTTAGCTACCTCATCCGAAATGTAGGCTGCCTCCTGGCCATAGGTCAACACATAGTCCACACCATATTCCACAGCCCACTTGCCGACGCGACGGTGAGCATCCTCGCTAATAGCGCCCAGCTCCAGCATATCTGCCAGGACGGCAATCGTTCTACTCCTACCATGGCCTGCCTTCTTCGCCTCAGATAAAGTCTTCAAAGCTGCCTCCATGGATGCAGGACTAGCGTTATAAGCATCGTTGATAAAGGTAATGTCGCCAATATAAATAATCTCCTGGCGGCTACCAGTGAGGCGGGCCGTAGCCAAAGCTTTAGCGCTAGCCTCCATAGGCACGCCATAGCAAGCTGCCCCTGCTATCGCAGAAAGCGCATTATAAACATTGTGCTCGCCAATCAGCTGCAGCTGTACCTGTACGCTCTTGCCCGTAGCCTTTTCCGTGCAGGTAAAGGTCGTGCCAAGAGCAGCAGTTTTAATCTCGCTACCGCGATAGTCGCATTGCTCGCTCAGGCCAAAGAAAACTACCTTCGCCTTGGTCTGCGCTGCTGCTTTAACAACGTATTCATTATCACCATTGAGCACAGCGAAGCCATCCTCCGGCAGGTTCAGCACGATTTCGCTCTTTGCCTTGCCGATATTTTCCATGCTACCCAAAAGCTCCATATGCGTCTCGCCTACATTCGTGATGAGGCCGCTATCTGGCTCAGCGATGTCGCACAGCTCGGCAATCTGTCCCAGGCCACGCATACCCATCTCTACAACTGCGATATCCGTATCTGGCTGAATGGAAAGTAACGTTTTCGGGAGACCAATTTCGTTATTAAAATTGCCCTGAGTCTTAATTACATTATATTTCGCACCAAGGCAGGCTGCCAGTAAATCCTTTGTCGAAGTTTTACCATTGGAGCCAGTAATAGCAAAAACCTTTAAGTCATGCTTTGCCTTTTGTTCACGGCGGTAAGCGCGTGCGATTTGCTGATATGCACGCAGTGTATCCTCAACTCTAAAAACTGCTACGCCAGCAGGCAGAGGAGCGATATCATGGGAAATCACTACGCCCGCAGCACCTAGCTCCACAGCCTTAGCACAATAATCATGTCCATCAAAATTTTCGCCCTGTAACGCTACGAAAAGCTCACCACTTTTAACTGCGCGGGAATCCGTAGTTACGCCTGTGAAGGCAAAATCCTCGCGTACAGCATTTGTTGCTGCGATAATCTCATTCGAGCTCAGCATTTTTTCTCACTCCAATACTCCTGCACAACCTCTTTATCATCGAAATGAATCGTTTTATCTTTCAAAATCTGGTAATTTTCATGGCCTTTGCCAGCAATCAGAATCACATCCTGCACCTCAGCATGCGCCAATGCAAAGCAAATCGCCTCACGACGATCACTCAGACGGTACACTTCCTTACCGCTAGGTACATTTTGCAGCGCAGTGCAGATTTCGTCAATAATCAGCTCGGGGTCCTCGGTACGCGGATTGTCGGAAGTAACGACAACCTTGTCAGCCAGCTCGAGCGCCAAGCCACCCATAATTGGGCGCTTCTTATTATCGCGGTCGCCACCACAGCCAAAGACTACCCACAGCTTACCCTTCGTGATAGAGCGAGCAGTGTTGAGCACATTTTCCAAGCCATCGGGGGTATGTGCATAGTCGACAATAACAGTGTAGGGCTGACCAGCTTCAACTAGCTGGAAACGGCCAGGCACACCATCGAAGCCGTCGAGCACAGCAATAATCGTCTCTTTAGCGATACCTTCAGCAAGCATTGCAGCCACGGTGCCCATGACATTATACACATTGAACTCACCAGTAATTTTTAACGCTAAATCAAGCTCACCTACTGGAGTTGCTAACTCAAGCTGCATGTGCTTTGGTGCTACTGTAAAGCTAACAGGATAAATATCATTGTCATGAGCCTTACCATAGCTCCAGCACTTTGCCTGCGTGCGCGCTTTGATAATCGTGCTGCTCGGGTCATCCATATTGAAAATAGCATTTTTATTCGGCTTCTCGCCATCCGTCAGATGCTCGAAAAGTAGGCTCTTAGCATCGCGGTAATTTTCCATAGTCTTATGGAAGTCAAGATGATCCTGCGTAATATTCGTCAGCACGGCACAATCGTATTCTATACCAGCTACACGCTTCAGCGCCAACGCATGGCTGGACACCTCCATTACGCAATAGTCGCAGCCTGCTTGTACCATGGCATAGAGTGTCTTCTGCAAATCGACAACGTCAGGTGTAGTATTATGAGACACAGTCACCTCGTCCTCAATCATAATATTAATGGTACCAATCAGGCCTACTTTATAGCCAGCCTTGCGCAGAATCAGACGAATAATATTGGTAGTCGTAGTTTTACCATTCGTACCGGTAACGCCTATCATGCGCATTTTCTTACCAGGATAATCATAAAAAAACGGTGTTACGAACTCCATCGCTGCACGCGTATCAGGCACCTGAATCAGCGTTACACCATTAGGTACCTCGTCCGGCACATCCTCCACAATCGCTGCCACAGCACCCTTACTAGCTGCCATGGATAAAAATTTATGACCATCCACGGTCGCGCCCTTCAGACAGATGAACAGGCTACCAGCCTGCACCGTGCGAGAATCGGCGGTAATATCAGTAATAAGCTTATCACTAGAGCCCAAAATCTTAGCCTCGGGCAATAACTTAAGGAGAGAAGCTAAACTCTTTTCCATAATGAGAAACCTCCTAAAGTGAAAGGGCAGCCGAAATGGCTGCCTCCCCCAAAATCATTTCAAATTATATCACAAAACACTCTATCTGGCTATGTTTATTTGTTCAGAGCAGCCAATGAGTTTACATTATTTTTTGGCGTTAAAGCCTTAACATAGATATTACTACGGGCAACACTCATACCTAAGCGTTGCTCTGCCAGACCGATAATGCGCTCCGGTCCCTTAAGCTGCTCAACCTCTATTTTGAGCTCGCTATTTTTGTTAATCAAGGTACTCTCTTCTTTACGCATGCTTACTAGTTGATTACCATAGGAAATCATTGCTTCACTACGTACAACTGTAATTAAATAGGTAGCCAGAATTGCTACGGTTACAAGAATAACTCGATTGCGAAGGCATCTATAAGGATCCTTATTTACTTTTGTTTTGCGCACAGGCTCGGAGACAACTACCTGCTCCTCTTCCTGCCAAGCGTAATTATCATATTTTCTGGCTAACATGTAGACACAACCTTTTATTATATTATCTTAAATTTTAATAGCAAATCGTAGACGAGCGCTGCGAGAGCGTGGGTTTTCCTCGACCTCAGCAGCTGATGGTACAATATTACCAGCTTTTTTCAAAAGCGGTTTTTTGCCACATACGCATACAGGCAACTGCGGAGGACAGGTGCAGCCCTTCACCAACTTTGCAAAGGTTTGCTTAATAATTCTATCCTCAAGTGAATGGAAGGTGATAACACCAATACGACCGCCGCTTTTCAGGCGACCCACAGCTGCTTCCATAGTATCAGCAAGAATCCCTAGCTCATTATTAACTTCAATGCGAATAGCCTGGAAGGTACGCTTCGCTGGATGGGGCCCATCAATACGAGCTCCCTTCGGAATGGCCCTTTTAATCACGTCCACCAGCTCAAAGGTAGTGCTCAAGGGCTTTTCCTTGCGCGCAGCCACAATAAATTGGGCAATACGCTTGCTCCAACGCTCCTCGCCGTACTTATGAATAATTTCAGCCAGCTCCTCCTCTTTGTAGTTATTCACTACGTAGCTAGCATCAAGCTTAGCCTCTTTATTCATACGCATATCAAGCGGGCCATCATGCATATAGCTAAAGCCACGCTCCGGGCAATCCAGCTGATAACTGGAAACACCCAAATCGAAAAAAATACCATCAATTTTATCTATACCTAGGTCATCTAAAACATGTTCAAAATTCTTAAAATTAGACTTCGCGACCTTAGTTTGGCAAGGAAATTTACCTAAAAGACGTTCAGAAGCTACAGCAATAGCATCATCATCCTGATCAATACCAAGAATGAGTCCACCCGGCTCCAGCTCTGCCGCAAAGCCACGGGTATGACCTGCACCACCCATGGTACAGTCCACATAGATACCATTTTTATCTGTAATCAGAAACTCCACACTTTCGCGGAGCAAAATACTCGTATGCTTAAATTCCATCTATTTGTACCCTTAAATTTTCTTTTCACAGCTTAAAGCTGTAGCTTTTTCAGGATCAACTATTTATCTTCAATTTCTAGATGCCTAAATCAGCCAACTGTTCGGCTAGCTCGTTCACATCTTCAGCGTTGCTCTCGTTATATTCAGCCCATTTCTGTGCGTCCCAAATCTCGGCACGATTACCAACACCTACAATTACTGCTTCCTTTTCTAAGCCAGCATGACGACGCAAATTAAGGGGTATAAGTACACGTCCCTGCTTATCGCATTCGCCTTCACAGGCACCACCAAAAAGAAAACGCATGAAATCACGGGCAGTTTTACGACTCATTGGTAGAGCAGCCAGCTTGGCCTCCAGCTTATGCCATTCATCCATATCATAAACAAATAGGCAGCCGTCAAGTCCCTTAGTAATAATGAAATTATTCCCCAAGCTTTCACGCAGCTTCGCAGGCATAGCAAGACGACCCTTAGCATCTAGAGTGTGTTCATATTCACCTAAAAGCATGTTGTCGCCCCCTTTTTACCCACTTTACTCCACTTTTCTCCATTATATCCTTATTTCCCGCATAACGCAAGTACTTTCATCATGTTTATGAAGGATTTGTAAATTTTTTTTATAGTTTTCCACTTACTTTATTTACAATTTCTTCGCAAAAAATTTTCCGCTATTCATTTGGCATTTTAGCGCGTAAATGCTATAATTAAAGAGTACGCAAACGTGTGCTAAAATATTAATAATAATTAAAGAATAAAGGAGAAATGCATCATGATTACTAAAGATACCGGCATTATTGAAGCCGTTCAAAACCATCCTGAAATTATTGAGGTTTTTGCTGAATATGGCTTGGGCTGCATCGGCTGCATGGCTGCTCATTTCGAAACCATCGGCCAAGGCGCAGGCGCTCATGGCATTGATGTTGATGCTCTGATTGAAGATATCAACAAGGTTATCGCTGAACACGCTGAAAACAAATAATTATAGGTGGCAAAATTTCTAAACTAGCTACTACGAAAAGCTCCGCAAACACATTGTGCTTGCGGAGTTTTTATTTAACTATAATGTTGGTAACAAAAAAATGCGAGCCGCTCCTGCTCGCATTTTTTTGAGATTTTAAGGTGTAAGATTAAAATAATTTGTAAATTTTATTAATGATAATTTATATTAATTATGGGAATTAATCTAAATTAGGCATGCTACGAGGACGACCAAGGTCCTTGAGCATTTGCATATCACGATCGGTACCACGACCAGCAGTAGTCAGATAGCCACCAATCATAATACCGCTTGCGCCACCATTGAGCGCTAAGGATTGTAGATCGCGCAGGTTAACCTCGCGGCCGCCTGCAGTACGAATTTGTGCCTTCGGCAGAATAAAGCGGAAGGTAGCATAGGCACGCAGGATTTCCAACGGCGGCAAGGGCTTATTGCTTTCAAACGGAGTGCCAGGAATCGGAGTAAGCAGGTTCAGAGGAACACTATCAATACCCAGCTCCTTAAGAGTGAAGGCCATTTCTACACGCTGCTTGGGAGTCTCACCAAGGCCAAAGATGCCACCACTGCAGACACGCAGTCCAGCAGCTTGCGCATTTTTTATAGTAGCAAATTTATCTTGATATGTATGAGAGGTGCAAATATCCGGGAAATGACTAGCGCTAGTTTCCAGATTGGAATGGAAACGAGTTACGCCTACTGCACGCAGAGCTTTAGCCTGCTCCAAGGTCAGGATGCCCAAAGAAGCGCAAACTTCGATGCCAAGCTCTTTTTTAATACGGCTCAAAGCTTTGCAGATATTGTCAAAATCGTCCTCCTTGCTTTGACCACGACCACTGGTTACAATGGAAAAGCGCACTGCACCTGCTTCCTTAGCCTTTTTCGCAGCCTCGAAGAATTGCTCCTGGCTCAGCAGACCATATTCCTTAACGCCGGTGTGCCAATGTGCGGATTGTGCGCAGAATTTGCAGTTTTCACTGCATTTGCCACTACGACCATTAATAATAGCACAGCAGTCAACTTCAGGACCAGCATATTTTTGGCGAATTTTGTCGGCCATAGCGCAGAGAAGCATGGTGTTCTCATCGCTTACGTTAATTAAGTATTCAGCTTCTTCTCTAGTAATATCTTCACCGGCCAGAACTTTGTTGGCCAGAGCAATAATTTTTTCCATTGTAGCTTCACATCCTATTTTATTTTCGTTAACTACACTTTTGGTTAACGGTTAACTGAATTCATTATAACGCATTCTGCCAAATACGTCAACCCATTTGTTGTTATAAGTTAACTGCTAAACTAAAAGAAGGGTGCTATGGTATTCTCCGCTCCGACAATTTCTTAACGCTCGCGACCATGTTGGCAATCTGGTCGCTCGCAAATGTTCACACATTTATATAAATATTGTCTAATGATAAATGTGTTCACTTGCTCGCTTGACCAGATTGCCTTTGATTATCTTGCTCGCTAAAATTGGCAAGTCGCTTGAGAATATCCATAGCACCTCTATGCTTCCGTTAGGTTTATATCATATTAGCAGCTCCAACAATCTGAAGCCGCTTGAGAATACCATAGCCCCGTTATGTTTCACTTTTTTTAATTAAAATCATCTAATCCCTACAACACCTAAAACTAACCCCAACACCCCACTCATGCAGAGCAATTTTATCACGCTCATTTTATGGCGAATGCACCAGAGCGAAATAGGCAGTACGATGACGCCAATGAGGTCAATTTTCGTGAAATCCTGCGGCAAGCTTTCCGTATTCCACAGAGCCAAAAAAACGAAGCTCAGACCTGCAGAACAGATAAGCGCTACAACCGCAGGGCGCAGCCCGTTCAACACGCCGCGCACAGGCCCGATGTCGCCGTATTTAAAGAAGAGATGTGCCAGAATAAGCACGATAATAACGGAAGGGAAAACGAAGCCCACAGTCGCTGCTACAGCGCCCGGCAGACCTGCTACCTTGGTCCCGACAAACGTAGCTGCATTAATGCCGATAGGTCCCGGCGTCATCTGGGAAATAGTAAAAATATCAATAAATTGCTGCATAGTGAGCCAACCGTGCTCATCGATAACCTGAGCCTGAATTAAGGGCATGGAGGCATAGCCACCACCCACGCAAAAGGCACCAACCTTAACAAAGCTCCAGAAAAGCTCCCAATATATCATCCAACTCATGCTACTACCTCCTTACGCATACTTTTTATCGCGCAGCAGGAAGAAGCCAATAATAGCATCCACAACCACAGCGTACATTAAATTAACATGGAAGAAATAATTGGCTACAAAGGTACCCAGAATGATGAGCAGAGGGAGAGCAAGCTTTTTCTTCCACTCTTTTTTCAATAAATCAATAGCCACATTAATAATTATAGCCGTCGCGCCACACTGCATCCCCTTTAAAAGCAGCTGGATGTACTGATTATTGGCAAAAGCATCATAGGCATAGGAAATAATACTGAGGGTAATCAAGGGTGGCAAAATAGTCGCTGCTAACGCCGTCAAAGTTCCCTTAAATCCAGCAAGGCGATAGCCCAAACTAATAGCAGCGTTCGCTGCTACTACACCAGGTGCCGACTGAGCGATAGCTACAAGATTAAGCGCTTCCTTATCGTCCATCCACTTATACTCATCAACAAATTTAGCCTTTAAAAGCGGAATAATAACAAAGCCACCACCAATAGTAAAGGCGCTAATAATAAAGGTGGACTTAAACAGCTTCCACAGGAGCTGCTCATCCTGCACTTTTTCTAATTCCAAAAATATCACTCCCAAAAAAATTAATAAATTCGTGAAAGTAAACAGTTATAGCTATTATAGCACGAAGAGCCTTCCTTGAATAGCGGAAGGCTCTAGTTCTTAACAAAATATTTACTTAAGGCTTAGTCTGCAGGATTTGCAGTGCCAGCTTAGTCAGAACCTTAATAGCAGGCTCCAGCGCAGCATGCTCAAAATGCATGTCTGGGTCATGCAGGCGCGGCACAAGGTCGCAGCCAATGCCTAGGCTTGCTGTTTTTAGTGCAGGGCGCTGCTCCTTAAAGAAATTAAAATCCTCACCCACTGTAATATTAATAGCAGGAATCAGGCCGTCGCTCCCCAGCTCACTGATAATTACCTCTCGAGTAAGATTTAACAATGAAGGATCAGCCTCTGCCGCAGGGCATGTACCCACAATATGGCATTCTGCCTCCGCACCATAAACCTTAGCAGTATTGACTACTATATCCGCCACTCTTTGGCGTAGCTCGAGCATTTCCGCATTAGAAGTGCTGCGCAAATCAAAGCCTATTTTGACATTATCACAAATCGCGTTTAACGAGCCCGCGCCACCTATAAAGCGCGTTGTCTTGACGCTGCCTCCCAGTAGAGGATTTGTAGGCAAAGCGTTAATTGCATTTACTATGGCAGCACCTACATCAATAGCGTTAATGCCAAGATGGGGTTGGGAGCCATGCGCTGCTAGTCCACGAAGCTCTCCCTCCATTAATGTACATGCTGTCCAGTTGATTTGCGCAATAATCTGTCCGCTACGTGCCAAATCCTGTGGCATCAGATGGTAACCCAGCGCGTAGTCAACATTCTCAAGTGCTCCTGCCTCCAGCAGCACCAGCGCACCTTTACCAATCTCTTCAGCTGGTTGGCAAAGAATTTTCAGTTTACCACAGGGTAGCCCCTGCTCCGCCGCCAGCTGTGCTACCCCTAAGGCAATAGTCATGTGCCCATCATGACCACAAGCGTGAATAGGGCACTCACTGCCATCCTCCTGTTTGAAGAGCAAGCAGTCCATATCCGTGCGTACAGCCACAATCGGCCCAGGGCGTCCACTATCGAGCGTAGCTACCACTGCCGTAGTCCCGCCTACGCCAGTCTCAACCTCATACCCCAGCTTACGCAGAAAGCCTGCCAGAAAGGAAGCAGTGTTTACTTCCTTAAAGGCAGGCTCAGCCATTTCATGGAGCTGAGGCCAAATTGTATTAATATGACCTAAAATATCCATGCTTACTTACGCTAATCCTTTCAGATTATCTGTTTATTCCTTCCAGCCCAAGTATACGGAGCCAGGGAATTTAGTTTTAATGAATTCGGCATTTTCCTTAGATTGATATGCCTCTTGGAAAATCTTCAGACGAGGATCGCTCAGAGTCTTTTCTTGAACAGCAACAATGTTTACATACAAAGAATCTGCAGTTTCCTTAACAATCGGGTCAGTTGCAGGATTCAGGCCTGCATTCAGAGCATAGGTAGTATTAATTGCTGCGCAGGTTACATCGTCCAGGGAACGAGGAATAGCAGCTGCTTCCAACTCGATGATTTGGAATTTATGCGGATTTTCGGTAATATCATTAACTGTAGTGGTGATATCCTTAGGATTTTTAACCTTTAACAAACCATTAGCAGCGAGCAACAAAATACTGCGACCACCATTAGTCGGGTCATTCGGAATAGCGATTTTAGCACCATCAGGAATCTTGTCGCCAGGTTTTAATTTTTTAGAATAAATATTAATGGGGAACAGAGCGGTATTGAAGGCCTTAGCCAGCTTGAAGGAGGGCTCCTTCTTCATGGTAGCATTCAGGAAGGGCTCATGTTGGAAGCTATTAGCCCAGATTTCACCAGCAGCCAGAGCAGAGTTCGGAGTTACGAAATCGCTGAATTCCTTAACCTCAATTTTCAAGCCCTTTTTCTCAGCAATTTTCTTGACATTATCCATGATGATAGCATGAGGACCAGGGTTAACACCAACAATAACGGGTTTATTCATATCCACCTTTTTCTCATCCTTAGCACCACCGCCGCAGCCTGCAGCAACGATAGCAAACGCCGTCAGTACACCTACTAATGCATATTTGACAAACTTATTCATTTTCATACTTCCTCTCCTTGCGATATCCACATAATTACTATCGCACTAAATACATACTGTTATTCTATACTTTCCTATCCACATAGTCAAGCAAAGAAACTGTTAATAAAGCAACACTATTGAGCAAAACTAGGAGCAAAATGCCAAAAGACCTCCTGCTTGAAGCAGGAGGTCTCATTTTCAGTTACAGCAGCTGATGGATTACATCATGCCGGGCATGCCGCCGCCCATGGGAGGCATTGCAGGCATTGCGCCTTCTTTAGCAGGCTTATCAGCTACGATGGACTCGGTGGTGAGCACCATAGCAGCGATAGAAGCTGCATTTTGCAGAGCGCTACGAGTTACTTTAGTCGGATCTACGATGCCTTCAGCAATCATGTCCACATATTTTTCAGTTGCAGCGTTGAAGCCTACACCCTTGCGGCTGCGTTTAATAGCGTCAACGATAACAGCGCCTTCCAGGCCTGCATTGTAAGCGATTTGACGAACGGGCTCTTCGATTGCACGTTTAACAATATCTACGCCGGTCTTTTCGTCGCCGGTTGCTTTAATTTTAGCCAGAGCAGCTTGTACTTGCAAGAGAGCAGTACCGCCACCAGGAACGATGCCTTCAGCTACAGCAGCGCGAGTTGCGTTCAGAGCATCTTCAATGCGCAGCTTCTTGTCCTTCATCTCAACTTCGGTAGCAGCGCCAACCTTGATAACTGCTACGCCGCCAGCCATTTTAGCCAGGCGCTCTTGCAGCTTTTCTTTATCGAATTCAGAGGTAGTTTCAGGAATTTGAGCACGAATTTGCGCTACACGAGCAGCAATTTCATCCTTGTCGCCTTGGCCATCAACGATGGTGGTCATTTCTTTAGTTACACGTACTTGGCTAGCACGACCAAGATCAGCGATAGTAGCGCTGTCCAGCTTACGGCCTACTTCCTCACTGATTACGGTAGCGCCGGTCAGGGTTGCGATGTCCTGCAGCATTGCTTTACGACGGTCACCGAAGCCAGGAGCTTTAACAGCAACTGCCTTGAAGGTGCCACGCAGCTTGTTGACTACCAGGGTTGCCAGAGCTTCACCTTCGATATCTTCAGCAATAATGAGGAGCTCGGAGCCACTTTGTACAACCTTCTCCAGAACGGGCATGATGTCTTGAATCATGGTGATTTTTCTATCAGTAATGAAAACGAAGGGGTTGCTCAGAACTGCTTCCATCTTTTCAGCATCGGTTGCCATGTAGGGAGAGATATAGCCACGGTCGAATTGCATACCTTCTACAGTTTCTACGCAGGTATCCATGGTTTTGGATTCTTCAATGGTGATAACGCCATCGTCGCCTACTTTTTCCATAGCGTCAGCAATCAGTTGACCAACCTCTTCATCACCTGCAGAGATGGACGCAACCTGTGCTTTTGCTTCTTTAGTTTCAACCTTTTGAGAAACAGCCTTCAGCTCTTCAACCAGAACATCAACTGCTTTTTTGATACCCTTTTTCAGAATCATCGGATTAGCGCCAGCAGCAACATTGCGCATACCTTCTTTGATCATAGCCTGTGCCAGAACAGTAGCAGTGGTGGTGCCATCGCCAGCAACATCATTAGTTTTAATAGCTACTTCCTTAACCAGCTGAGCGCCCATATTTTCAAACGGATCTTCCAGCTCGATATCACGAGCAATGGTTACACCATCATTGGTAATAGTCGGTGCGCCAAATTTTTTCTCCAGGACAACATTGCGGCCTTTAGGACCAAGAGTAACCTTAACTGCGTCAGCCAGAGCATTTACGCCACGCTCCAGGCTACGACGTGCTTCTTCATTAAAACGAATTTCTTTAGCCATTTTCTATCGCTCCTTAAAAAGTAAATACCATCAATTAATCAAGAATTATTCAATAACAGCGAGGATATCGCGTTCTTCCAAAATCAGATAATCCTTACCAGCATGTTTAATCGGGGTGCCGCTATATTTAGCGAAAACAACCTCGTCGCCAGCCTTAACCTCGGGCTTCAGCAGTACGCCATTATCGGTATATTTACCAGTACCAACAGCAATTACTTTACCCTGCTGCGGTTTTTCTTTAGATGCAGTGTCAGGCAGGAAAATACCACTAGCGGTTTTTTCTTCTTGAATAACGGGTTCTACAACTACATGACTTCCTAACGGTTTTAACATTTTTTCATAACCCCTTTCGAGTGTGTTTATACTTTGCTTTACGCGTGAGAGATTGCTTCAGCTTGTTAGCACTCATTTTGCCCGAGTGCTAATTACAATTATTATTATAGCTAGAAATAGCAAAAAAGCAAGACCCTTTTGCGCTCTTTTGCTATTTTTTTACAATTTTGTCGAATTTAGACAAAAAAATATAGCAGGCCCGCGTCCACAAAAGCAACGTACCTGCTAAAAACTCATCTATATTTAATTGCGCTTGGCAGCAGCAGCGATAATACTCTCGGCCAGAGATTTCAGGGAAATGCGTTTCGCCATGCTAAATTGCTGCATTTTGCGATATGCCTCCTGCTCCGTCATACCATGGGCCGCCATCAGAATGCCCTTGGCGCGATCCAGCAGCTTGCGTGTTTCCAAGCTTTCCTTTAATTGGCTCAGCTCCAGATTCAGCTTCTGCATTTCCGTAAAGCGTTTTTCGGCAATTTCCATAGCTGGGAAAAGCTGCTCCTCACGAATGGGCTTCACTAGATAAGCGATAACTCCCGCCTCGGAGGCCTTCTCAACAATATCAGCTTGGCTATAAGCCGTTAAAAGCAAAATGGGTGCAATATTTTCATTACCAATTATTTTTGCAGCCGTCAGGCCGTCCATCACGGGCATCTTTACATCCATAATGATGAATTCTGGCTTCAGCTCCCGTGCTAGCTTCACAGCCTCCTCGCCATTAGCTGCCTCGCCCACTACCTCATGGCCAGCATCAATCAGCATCTCACGCAAGTCCAAACGCAAAATAGCCTCATCATCTGCAATTAAAATTCTTAATTTTTTCATCCAAGTCACCCCCTCAATTGTGTTTTGGAATCCTTACTAATGCAAGTGTACCGCCTTCAGAACGATTAGTCAAGGTAAAAGAGCCCTGCAAATCAGATTCGGCCATGGTTTTGATAATTTTCAGGCCTAAACTTCTATGACCAGTAATCTGAAATCCCTCTGGTAGACCCACACCATCATCGGCAATCGCCAAGCTATAAGCGTCTTCCTCCTCGGTAAAGCGCACCTCTAGCCTTCCTGTAGCTCTATTCTCAAAGGCATGCTCAATAGCGTTCTGCAACAGCTCATTTAAAATCAGGGCAATGCTCGTTGCCTTCTCCGAGGGCAATTGCAGCTCATCAGCCTGAAAATCGGCCTCCAGCTTGAACTCTGGATTCAGCATGCTGCTAATAATTGCCTGGTAAATGCCTTTAGCTACCTTGGCCACATCGATAAGCCCGCTATCCTGCTGAGATAAATACTCATGCACAATGGCGATACTATTTACGCGGCTTATGCAATCATGTAGCACCATGCGCGTCTCACCGCACTGAGCGCGACGCTCCTGCAGACGCAGGAGGCTCGCGATAGTTTGCAGATTGTTTTTCACGCGATGGTGAATTTCTTTAATGACGACGGATTTTATCAGGAGCTCCTCATCCTTCTTGCGCAGCTCGGTCAGATCCTGCAGAATGACAATGGCGCAGCCTCCCTTTGGCTTCGGCACTACTGGCAGGACGCGCATGCTTAAAAGGAAGCCCTGCATGGTAAACTCCTTACTCTCGGCAATACCAGTATCCATAACCATGCCGACCAGAGGCCAATTAATAGCCACATCGTTCGTTCTACAGCCTATAAGCTGTGGTATATCCATTACATCGAACATATGCTTAGCGCGATTATTAGCAGCAATGATGAGCTTATTAGGGTCCACTACCATGATACCATCGGATGGCTCCATACGACAATAGTGTTCATTATCGATTAGAACTGGTCGCATGTTACACAAGAGCTCCAAGCTCTGTGCTGTAATAATACTATCAGGTGTCGCCGTCTCGAAGCTAATCGCGGCATAGCATTTTCCCCGTGCATCCCGCAGAGGAAAAACCTCCAGTGTATTGAAAACACCCAGCGTCCACTCACGCTTGCCGCGCACAGGCATGTTTTTTTGTAAAGCACGTGCTACTAACGGTTCCTCGATGCTCCGCACACGACGCCCCGTCATATCCACGCGCTCCCCCCCACGTTGAGTACGGGGCAGCTCCTGCTTCAGGATGTTTATAAATTTTTTATCCTCACAGGGTAAATATATCGTCACTACACCATGGGCCATATCAGCAGCAAGGCCCAGAACGCTTTGCATTATTTGTAAACTACTTTTCTGTTCTGCTGTTAAATTGCTCAGCATGTTTCCCCTCTTCCCCTCTAAACTGTCCTTTCCACAGCTTTAAAGCATTAATCCACATCATTATCCACCATATCCACAGCCTTATGCACTAGTAAAGTGGCTTATTTATCGTCTTTTTCTCTATTTATCCACATTATCCACAGGCTTATGCACTTTTTAGATATTTGTTCAGCCCAGCTTTAGTGATGGATGAGCGTTCAAGTCCAGTGGACTTTGCATACCTGCCTGATACATAAAATGGCCTCGGCAGGCTATCATTACAGCATTATCAGTGCACAGTATCGGAGTTGGGTGCACTAACTGGGCGCCAATGCGCTCCATAGCGGCAGCAAGCGTGTTTTGCAGTGTCTTATTTGCAGACACACCACCTGCGAGCACTATCTTCTTATAGCCCGTCTCCTGCATCGCCTTCACTGCTTCTTTCACAAGCGCATCCACCACGGCCTTTTGGAAGGAAGCGGCAACATCGGCACGATTTACCTCACGTCCTGCCTGCTCCTGATTATGTAAAAAGTTAATTACAGCAGATTTCAGACCGCTAAAGCTGAACTCGTAGGGCTTATCCAGCTTCGCCAACGGGAAATGCATAGCCTCGTCATTACCGCCTAAGGCTAAACGCTCGATTTCCGGGCCACCAGGATAAGGCAAGCCCATCACACGAGCAATTTTATCAAAAGCCTCACCCGCAGCGTCGTCGCGAGTCTGACCCAACATTTCAAAGCTATTGTAACCCGTAACCTTCAGTAAAGCTGTATGGCCACCGCTAACTACCAGAGCCATAAAAGGAGGCTCCAGCTCGCTATCGGCTAGGAAATTGGCGAAAACATGACCTTCGAGGTGGTTAACACCAATCAAAGGCTTATTCGCAGCCCAAGCCAAGGACTTTGCAGCGGACAGACCGACGAGCAGTGCGCCCACAAGGCCCGGTCCATAGGTTACAGCAACAGCGTCAATCTGCTCGAGCGTCACATCGGCCTCGCGCAGCGCTGCGTCGATAACGGGCATAATATTTTCAATATGCTTACGGGAAGCGATTTCAGGCACAACGCCACCAAATTTACGGTGAATCACGATTTGTGAGGAAATGATATTGCTCAAAACCTCGCGTCCATTCTTCACCACGGCAGCAGCAGTTTCATCACAGCTGCTCTCAATGCCTAGAATGTAAATATCCTTTGCTTTCTCCATGAGTTCTCCTCACTTATTCTTATATAACCACATAATTACTGCGTTCTCGTGATTGTCCTCGTAGTAATTGGGACGAATGCCCTCGCTAGCAAAGCCACATGTCAAATACGCCTTCTGCGCTGCCACATTACTCTCGCGTACCTCGAGCGTAATAGCGTCCGCGCCCAGCTCCCATGCTTTGCTAACAAGCGCTGCCGTCAGACGGGTGCCATAGCCTTGACCACGCTCTGCATCATACACTGCTACACGCGTAATCTGTGCCTCGCCAGCTACCAGCCAAAAGCCCGCATAGCCAACGAGTTTACCAGCTACCTCCATTGCGAGGTATGTCGTCAGCGGATTAGCCAGTTCATCAGCGAGCATATGTGCATTCCACGCATCATGGAAGGACTCTGCCTCGAGCTTCACAAGTGCAGGTATATCCTCCTTATTAACCTCACGATAATGCAATGCTCCTGCTACTACTTCTGTTGTTGCTGTTGTCTTTTCTCCCACAGTTCCTCTGCCTCTGATCTTCTAATATAGTACGGCTCTAAGCCAAAAATTTTCTTATCTGCTTCCGCATCGAAGTCGTGCACGGCAGCTAAAGCCACACTGCTGGCACGCGGCATCCGCAGTGCTTCCGGAGCGAGCTTAACCCAGCTCGGTAGCTCCGCCTTCGCTAAACGCTTACATTCGCCTAAAAGCAATGCAGGCGTTCCTTGCAATGCAATACGCTCCAAGAGCTCATCTCGATTAACTACAGCAACAGGAGCTAGCTCCACCAGCTCCCCTGCACGCCACTCGTACAGTGCCTGGTAATAATTTCCCTTTTGTGCATCAAGCACAGGGGATAAAACCACTCCCTCGAGCGGCAGATTATAGGCTAAAGCCTTTAGCGTGTCCACACCATGGAGACAGCACTGCCAAGCATAGGCCATAGCCTCCGCCGTAGCAAGCCCTATACGCAGACCCGTAAAAGAGCCCGGTCCCATGCTTACAGCTAACAGCTCTATTTCCTCTTTAGCAACACCCGTGCGTGCCAAAAGCTGCTCCAGCTGGGGCAAAAGGCCCTCAGAATGAGTCATGCCCATATTAATCGTATATTCTGCCAGAATCTCCTCATCCCGGCACAAAGCCACAGTGCACACCTTAGTGGCAGTATCAATGGCCAAAGTCAGCATCTTTTTGTACCTCCTCAAGCAACTCCTCATAGCGCTTGCCATGGGGTGTTAGCACTGCTTTTCTGCCTGCTCCCTCATGACGCAGGACGATTTCTAAATATTCCTCGGGTAGCTCCGTGGGAAATAGCTCCGCCCACTCGATTAGGGTCACGCCCTCACCACCCGCATATTCTGCGAAGCCGATATCCTCCAGCTCCTCTACACGGTCAAGGCGATAGAGATCGAAATGGTGAATCTCCATTGTCCTACCCATGTAGACATTCATAATGGCAAAGGTGGGACTAGTCACATCCTCTGCTGCTACTCCCAGGCTTGTAGCTAGGCCACGGCTCAGCAAAGTCTTACCTGCACCTAGGTCTCCATTAAGGCACAGCACGTCATAATCCTCCACATGCTTACCCAAAAGGCGTCCCAAGGCCTCCGTAGCCTCACTATCGGCTAAAAATATTTCCATCTTCACTCACCTATGTTTATCATTAATCAAAATATTTCTCTATACCCTCTACAATCATACGCGCTGCCTTTTTCTGGAACCATTTGCCCTTCATCAAGCTCTCCTCGCGAGCATTGCTAATGAAGCACAGCTCCAGCAATGTTGCCGGCATACTACTACGTTTCACCACATAGAAATTTGCCTGGCGCACTCCCAGATTATCCACGCCAAAATTAGCAGCCAGTTTATTTTGAATAGCTTTGGCAATGCGCAAATCGTGCTCCGTTTTCGGATAATAGTAGCTGGAGAAGCCGCCCACATTTTTATTCACAGAGGAATTAATATGAATGCTGATGAATAAGTCAGACTCATTTTTCTCTGCCACATTCACGCGGGCCTGTAGCTCATCCCTATCGCTAGCATTGGGGCCACACACATCCACATCAGTAGTGCGAGTCATATAGACCTTAGCGCCTTCCTTTTCCAGCTGTTCCTTCACTAGCATACTAATTGCTAAGGTAACCTGCTTTTCCTTCAAGCCACTGGCACCAATAGCACCAGGGTCACTACCACCATGACCTGGGTCAATAGTGATTCTTTTATCCTTCAAACCACCACTAGTTCTGAATTTCGCCTTGCTCACAACAGCAGGTAATTCTTTAGTTTTAGTAGCGTTTGAGGTGTTACTACTAGTAGCAGTAGTTGTAGTTGTCTTTTTATGGTCATCCTTCTGCTTCTTCTTTTTTTGCTTGCTCGGGCTCTTAGTGCTGACCTTCACTGTAGCGGACTGATGCTCCTTAGCAATGGTCTTTTTCTCATTTTCCTTACTTACAGAGCTTGTGCTTGTAGTCTTTTGCTTATCCACTACCCTGCCAACTGTACCCGACTCCAAGGGCCTGGTTGAGCTAGGGCGATTGGTTACTACAGGCTTATTGCTAACTACTGTTTTATTGGTAGTGTTAGCGCTTACAGCAGGTCCACTAGTGGTAGCAGCTTTTTTATCTGCCGTAATATCCAGTACCACTCTAAAAGGGCGCCCCGTTTGCGGATCCTTTTTTAAGACAAAGGCCTTATAATCATCCGCATTAATGTTGTGCCTAAGGGGTACAAGCACCTCAGTATAGCTATCCTTATCCAGCACTCGCAGCTCCTCGGCAATACTGCTTTTTATTTTTTTATTACGCTGCACCTGGCCAGCTGTTTTTGCATTGACAGTTAGCTTCAAGGTGGAGCTGCCCAGCTGCACGGCGTAGCCTGCATTATCAGTTACGTCCACAACTAAGCGCAGGACGTTATTTTTGTCTACGCCCCATTTTACATCGGTTATCTGTGCCGCAGCCTGCGCCACTGCTGTAGCTAACAGCAGGCAGGTAAAGAGCGCCAACAGAAATATTTTTCGCACTTGTGCCACCTCTATTTTTATAAAACCTAATATTTTATTTTAACATTTCTAAGCCTTTATTGCAAACATTAACGCTTGCTGCCAGCACTTTTTCGCGCGCTGTAGGCAAATATTGGCAAATTTCACTAGCTGCAAGGCCCATGCTACTGCAGGCCATACTACCAGCGAGACCGTGCAGATAAACTCCACACAATGCTGCCTCCTGCAGGCTAATTCCCTGCGCTGCTAGTGACGCGATAATACCTGTAAGCACGTCACCACTGCCACCTGTAGCCAGCGCACTCGTGCCCGTACTATTGATATAAACAGTACCATCCGGGCAACCAATCACAGTGGGCGCCCCCTTCACAACGAGTACAGCCTGCCACTCTTGAGCGAAGCGCGCAGCAATATTTACTCTATCCCTATCAATTTCTGCAATGCTGAGGCCCGTCAGACGCGCCAGCTCTCCCGGATGTGGCGTAAGCACCTTAGGTGCTTGCATCTGCGTCAGCACATCAACATGCTCCTTGAGCGCAGTAATGGCATCGGCATCAATGACTACTGGCACCTCACTCTTCAGAATAATGTCGCGCACTGCCTCCTGCGTACTATCAGCTAAGCCCAAGCCTGGACCGATTGCCAAAACGTCGGCCTTATGCGCACGCTGCAGCACGTCGCTAGCGGCAGCACTGCCCAGGACACCAGGCATGCGCTCCAGCAGGCCATGCACCATAACCTC
>JAXEPX010000006.1:0-6490 GCA_034117325.1 Phascolarctobacterium sp.
TTTATCTTTATGTTTATCTAATTCTCATCCTTCTTCTTTGGCACCAAAGAAGAAGCAAGAAAGTGCGCGCTTTTGAAAAGCGCGGGAAACGTCGCTTTTTTGTTCGCCCAAAAAAGCTTCGCAAAAAAGGGCTTTACCATATCCACTTGGTCTCGCTATTCAACCTTTAGAATCTACTTCAAGTTCCCAAAAGTTCTCGCTTCCAGGGATATTTACTTGCGACGTTCTAGGGCTTTGGCGGTCTACCGCAAAGTGCTGGCTCTACTCTAGACTTTCCTTGTGATACTTCGTAGACAAACTTCTAGGAAATTGAGCAAATTATTATATCTCGGAAGGAATTGAGATTTTAGCGAATGAGTTGTTGGAACAATGGAAGCGAGTGGTGGGAAAACCTAACGCTCTCCTCGAACAAGATGGTACCCCGAAGCTTCCTTATTGTTCCCAACGAAATGAGCGTTAAGAAATCTCAGTTGACTGGAGAGATATATAATTTGCGAATCTGGAAATTTGCGAATTGACTAATTTTATGAAACACAAAAAGCTCCTGCTGCACTTGCAGCAGGAGCTTTACTATTTACATATTACAAAAACAAGCCTTACTTAACCTCGGACTCCACGCGCGCCAAAATAAAGCACAAATCAGAAAGGCGATTCAGGCAAATCAGCACATTCGGATTAACCTCCTCCGTCTCAGCCAAACGCAGCAGGCAGCGCTCAGCACGACGAGTAGTAGTGCGCGCAATATCCAGCGCAGCAGCAGCCACAGTATCGCCAGGAATCAAGAAATGATTCAACGGCTGCAGCAAAGCGTCAAACTTATCAATAGTGCTCTCAAACAGCTTCACATGCTCCTCCTTAATATAAGGCTCGGGCAAATTCAAGCTCGCAATATCAGCCATCACGCTCATCAACAGCTTCTGCACATTAAAAATAGTCTCCTTCACATCCTCACGGGTAGCCTGCGCACGCGCCAGACCCAGAGCGGAGCTAATCTCATCCACAGTACCATAAGCCTCCACGCGCAGAGATTGCTTCGGCACACGTTCACCAGTGTACAGACCAGTAGTGCCCTTATCACCGGTACGGGTATAAACAGCAGCTTTTTTCATTTGGATCATCCTTCCTTAACATAAATTTTGTGAGAGTCATATTTTAAATAACAAACCGAACAGCTTCCTAGCTAAAATATAAAGCCCACAACTAAAGCCTATCTAGCCCATGATAAAAACAACCCCCATGCTAACAATATTAACATGGGGGTTTAGCTTACCAAAGCTTGCTAAAAATTAGCAGATTTCTTCGGGTTTGAACCAGTTAGCGATTTCACGAGCAGCAGCTTCCGGAGAATCGGAGCCATGAACGATGTTTTCGCCGATGGTCAGAGCATAGTCGCCACGGATGGAGCCAGGAACTGCTTCCAGCGGGTTGGTAGCGCCGTTCAGTTGACGAACAGCTTTAATAGCGTTTTCGCCTTCGATTACAGCAGCAACCAGCGGAGAAGAGGTGATGAAGTCAACCAGTTCACCAAAGAACGGTTTTTCTTTGTGCTCAGCATAGTGGGTTTCAGCTACTTCTTTCGGAGCAACGATCATTTTCAGAGCAACGATTTTCAGGCCCTTTGCTTCAAAACGAGCCAGGATGTTGCCAACCAGGTTTTTCTTTACGCCGTCGGGTTTAACCAGAATAAAAGTCTTTTCAATAGCCATTGGAATCTCTCCTTAATCTTAATTAAAATTTAGTATACTAAATCGCAAAACGATTATAGTCACTTTTCCACTTATTATTTTACTTTAAGCGGGCCTTTTACACAAGAGCTTTGTAATATTTTTACAGATCTTTTATCTGCCCATCGCTCTCGCCTGTTCACGCAGCAGACGCACACGGTCAGCTGTGGGCGGGTGAGTGCTGAATAATTGCTTCATATTCACGCCGGAGAACGGGTTGATGATGAACATATGCGCAGTCGCTTCTGTAGCACCGGGCATCACGCGACGCTTCGCATAGGCTTCAATCTTCAGCAGCGCATCTGCCAGCGCATCGGGCTTACCGCAGATTTCGCCACCGGATTTATCGGCCATGTACTCGCGGGAGCGGGACACTGCCATTTGAATCAGCGCTGCCGCCAGCGGTGCCAGCAGCATTACCAAAATTGCAGCAAAGGGATTGCGGCTTTCGCCGTTCTCGTCACGGCCACCGCCCAGGAACATGCCCCATTGAGCAATGGTGGAGATGGCACCTGCCATGGAGGCAGCCACCGTACTGATTAAGATATCACGGTGCTTAACGTGGCTCAGCTCGTGGGCCAATACACCTGCCAGCTCATCCTCGGTCAAGAGGTCAGCTAAAGCGGTATTCACAGCAACAGCTGCGTGCTCCGGATTGCGACCGGTAGCAAAGGCATTGGGCACGGGGCTATCGATAATATACACCTTGGGCATGGGGATCTCGGCCTTCTTCGCCAGACGCTCCACAATGCGGAAGAGACCAGGAGCGTTATTGCGATTAACCTCCTGCGCCTTATAGTGGGCCAGCACCATTTTATCGCTGTTCCAATAGGTGAAGAAGTTCATCACAACACCGAAGACCAGCATCATGGTCATGCCCTGCAGTCCGCCAAAATAATCACCGATGGCCATCAAGAGCATGGTCATCAGCGCCATAAGGATAGCTGTTTTCATTAAATAGTTTCCTCCTCAAATCATAATCACAAAAAACATAAGCGTTGAGCAAAATACTTGACGCTATATTTATTATAGCAAGAGCAGGCTTATTTTTCAATTTGCTCCTTAATAGAAGTCATCATATTTTCACAGTTTTCACGAACTTTTTTCTTCAGGATGGGGTTCAGAAGGCCGGCAATCATGGGAATGCCAAATTCGAAGTCCACGGACAGCTTCACCTCGCAGCCACCCTCGGCAGCGGGGGAAATCAGCCACTCGCCCTCCATCTTCTTCAGGTCGCCCTCGGTCTGCGCGTAGGTAATCTTCAGCTCCTCGGGATAGAAGGTGTCGCGCTCGGTCCAGATGATTTTGCGGCCATCGACATTGCTTACCCAGTGGGAAATGGTGTAGTCAGCGCCACGCTCTAGAATCTCCACGCTTACGAGGTCGTGCATGAACTGCGGGTAGGCAGCCATATCCTTTATAATATCATAAATTTTATTTGCTTCACCTTTGATTACTGTTTTCGTTTCTACGTAGGGCATAAATTTTTATCTCCTTTTTATTTCTTTCGCTCACGCATTTCGTTCAGAAGGTATTAGATGCAAATAACGACGACGACGGCGTACTAGAGGTACGTCTAGGAGTCGTTATGAAGCAGATGATGCCTTATGGACGAAATCCTATTATAAATCTTCTATTACATCAGCAGTTTGCTTTACTGCGTCACGGAATTCTTCTAAAACATGATCAATAACATCCTTAGGCATTACTAGTGGAGGTTCCATTCTGATAACCTTGGGGTTGTTCAGAGTGTACGCCACAATGATATGCTTCATAATCATCAGGCTCATCAGCATGCCGCCTGCGCCCTCCTTCGTCAGCTCGATGCCCAGCATCATACCGCGACCGCGCACCTCGGTAATCACGGAGGGGAACTCTGCCGCGATTTTTTCCAGACCGGCCTTCAGGTAAGCACCTGCCTCTGCGCCACGCTCGAGGAGGTTTTCTTCCTTGATAGCCTTAATAGCAGCCACGCCGGCAGCGCAGGCCAGCTGGTTACCGCCAAAGGTGGAGGTATGCAGGAAGGGAGCCTCGATGAGACCCTGCCATGCGCGTTCCGTGCCCACGATGGCGCCAATCGGCATCACGCCGCCGCCCAGAGCCTTAGCGCAGGCCATCAGGTCGGGAGCCACACCCTCGTGGTCCACGCCGAACCATTTACCCGTGCGGCCGATACCAGTCTGCACCTCGTCGGCAATGAGCAATGCGCCCTTCGCCTCGCAGATTTCCTTCGCGCGTGCAAGGTAGCCTGCGGGGGGCACGATGATGCCGCCCTCGCCCTGGATGGGCTCCAGGATTACGGCAGCGGTCTCCTCGTCCACTGCTGCTGCCAGTGCGTCAGCGTCGCCATATTCGACATGGGTGAAGCCGTTCAGCAGTGGTTTAAAGGGGTCGCGATACAGCTCGCGACCGGTAGCAGTGAGGCTGCCAAAGGTTTTGCCATGGAAGGCATTTTTCGCAGCGACGAATTTGCTGCGCTTCGTAGCGAGGCGAGCCACCTTCAGGCAGCCCTCCACGGCCTCGGTGCCGCTATTGACGAAGAAGCTGTACTGCAGAGCACCGGGGGTAATTTCTGCCAGTGCCTCGGCCAGGTCCGCCATGGGTCGATTAAAGAGCACCTTGCCGCACATGGGCATAGCGTGCAGCTCGCGCTCCACGGCCTCCACTACCTTGGGATGGCGATGACCCAGTGCGAACATGCCGTAGCCGCCCAGGCAGTCGATAAACTGCTGACCATTGCTATCGGTGATGGTCCAGCCCTCGGCGCTAGCCTCTACGCTGTCCAGACCCATGAAGCGAAAGAGCTTCGCCTGCGCGGGGTTGATATATTTTTCATATTTAGCAATTGTTTCATCCACATATGCTGTCATTTTCTGTACCTCATATTCAATCATTAAATCATTTTGCTCAAAAGCTTTAGCACGCGACTGCTGACTGGGCAGTCTTCTATAAATTATTATTATACCATGCCCACTCTCTTTTGTTAACAGCTAGACGGGAAAATCTCTTGTAAAGAGTATTGTTCACTACAGGACAACAAATGTGCTGAAATTTTATATGCCCTGATTTAGGGCAGGAAGGGACAACTGTCCATATTGCAGAAACAAAGAATGCGACCAAAAGAGCAGTCGCCTGTCCTCTTGGTCGCATTGAGACTATATTTAATTTTTAGCTAATGCAGCTTACTCTAGCTCTTAGCCTTGAGCCTGCAGCTTAGTGCCGTAATCGTCGCGGTCAGCGCCTTCGTTCACGCGTACACGCTCGATCTTGCCTGCATCATTGTCGTCGCCCTTAATGCGGTCTACACGGATGCGTCCCAGCTCATTCTTGAATTCCTCTCTCAGTCTGTCGCTCAGAACAGCGCCTTTTTCCATTGCCTTGAAGAGCATGGTTGCAAATTCATAGCGGGTCATGGTTGCATCGCCTTGGAAGGTGCCATCAGGATAGCCCTCGATGATGCCCTGCATTGCCAGGCCATTGATGTATTCATATGCCCAGTGATTTGCCGGAACATCCGGGAACATTGCTGCCGGGTCTGCGCCAGTCTTGTCGCTAATGAGCTTGTTAACCAGAGCAGTCAGATTTGCTACCTGAGCACGCAGGTCAACGATTTCACGAGCCATAGCGGTGCGGCTATTGCTTACGTTATTGGTTCTATCCAATGCGAAGGAAATGCCTGCGTTAACCATGTTCTCGTCATTGCCCACAGTGCCGCCTACGGAAACCATAATCTTCTCGGTAGGACGATAGAAGGCACCGATTGCAGCAGCGTTCTGGCCATGATAATTGCCCACGCCAGCGGAGAAGGTCAGCTTATCGTCCGGATCGAAATCCAGCGGATGCAGAGCTGCCAAAGCAGCGGAGCCTGCGCCCACCTTATCAACACGACGACCCAGCTTGTTAATGCGGCTGCTGTTATCTGCAACCTGATTTGCTACATTGCTGATGTACTCATTAGTTGCATGCAATTGGCTACCGTTTACAGCGTCGGTAGAATCCTTGCTAACATCACCGTCTGCTACATTGGTAATCTTCTTATCGTTAGCGTTGATACCATCTTTAGTGATATAGGTTTCTTTGCCTTCTTCAGTCTTAATGCTGATGCCATCGCCATCGACAATAGTATCGCCTACAGTTAGACCGCTGCTAGTGAGCTTGGTATCGCTATCCTTGAAGGAAATACCATCATTGCTCATTACAGTATTGCCAGTGGTTACGCTGTCGAGATCCATGTCTCTGTTGATGGTAATACTATATTCCTTACCACCTGCATCATTGGTGCCCTTGGAAATAGTTAGATTCTTTTCACTTTCAGCAGTGGTAACAGTAGTATGTTTACCAGCAATAGCTTCTACTTGGGTAACACGATTGTCTAAGCTTTCAATATTTTCATTAATATTATTAATATCGCCTTTGATTTCAGTGATATCACTTTCAATAGTGGTTACACGACCATCAATAGCGTCTACTTGATCCTGGACATGCTTCAGCTGACTACCATTTACAGCGTCGGTAGAGGTTTCGCTGATTTTGCCTGCTGCAACACCAGTGATCTTTTCATTCATCATGTTCAGACCACCCTTAATAGCAGTGCCGCTCGCGCCTACTACCAGAGCAGCTTCACCACTAGTAATGCCTACGCCACCATCAGTTACAGCTACAGCAGATTTTACACCATCCTCAGTTGTCTTAGACAGACCTACACCATCATTAGTTACTGCCAGAGTAGAGCCGCCTTGCGCTACGCCGAAGCCATTGTTATCAGC
>JAXEPX010000007.1:0-108777 GCA_034117325.1 Phascolarctobacterium sp.
AGATTTGCTGAAAAAGCATGGCTACAGTGGTGCTGAAGCTGACAGACGTGATTATATTACTGGCTGTGACGGTATTATCAGCCGTAACGAAGCGTATTACTATTTTCAGGCAGAGATTATTTCTGCTTGGGCGCCTCACATGGACGTACTGTTTAAGCTGATCAGGGAAAAATATGCCGATAAAATCCGCCTGCTCTACGTTTCTGAGGAACCTGGCTTTGACGTGTTTGTTACCAATGACTATGCAGGAATCTTTTTCAAGGAGCGTTACTACCTTGACTGCTGCTGCTTTGGCAAATTCCATCACGAGTATTTTGATTCTCTCAGCAGAATGATTACCTATATCAGAGAAAAGCTGGGCGTAGATGTAAGCGAGATTAACTCTATGAATGATATGGAAAACACTATATCTAGCGTATGTTGCCATGAAGATGATGATTATTGTACTATCCGTAGCTTTGATGTTGAAAATGAAGAAAGGAGTGCAGCATAATGCCTGCTACTAAATTTACCTGCCCTAGCGGAACCGATATTCCCATATTCCAATGCCTGAATAGCTGTCCTAATTCCCAAAGATGTATGTTCCTGCCTACTTTGCGGGCTGTAGCTGAATCTTTGGACAGAAAAATTGCTGAGCCTACAGTAACGGAGCTGCTTGCTGGTACGAGAGAAACCTATCTGAAAAAGACCTCTGACTATGCTGTTGATCCAGTTCAGCAGCTGTACGCTATCCATGGCAGTGCTGTGCATACCATTCACGAGGATAAGACGGATGGCAATATGCTTTCAGAGGAACGGCTTTCAGATGAGGTTACAAGCGGTAAATTTGACCTGTATGGCCAGATTATCGACCTGAGCGACAAAACCCTTGGGGATTATAAGGTAACAAGCTCCTACAAGCTGATGAGAGCCTTGGGATACTACAAGGTGGATGTGCCTACTGGCGAAGTGTATAAGACTGGCCTGCGTAAGGGTCAGCCTAAGACGAAAAAAGAGTGGCGTACCGATGGAGTACGCCACTTGCTTGATTGGGCTATTCAGCTAAACTATTACAGAATCCTGCTGGAGGAACGTGGATTTAAGGTAGACCGCATGGAGATTCAGGCTATGTGCCGTGATTACAGTCTTAGAATAGCTGCCGAACGTAATATTACAAAGCCTGTCTATATTATCCATATCAATAAGATTTCAGACCATTGGGTAAAATGCTATATGGCAGCTAAGGCCAAAAAGCTGAAGGAGGCTCTGGCTAATGGCTATATGCCTCCTATCTGTCGCACCAAGGAACGCTGGCATAACCGTAAATGCTCTGATTACTGTGCAGTGGTAGACAACTGCCCTTATGGAAGAATGGTGAAGCAGAGTGCTAAGAAAGTAGCTTGAATGCAGGATGCACGCAACGCATCCTGCTGTTTTATGTCGAAATGCAAGGAGGAAGATATTTATGAACTTATTTGCTAAAGCTAAAATCTATCAGACTAAGGCTATTGCCAATGCTGCGCTGGATGAGGAGTTCAAGACCCAAGTTATTATTGCTTTAGGACGTTTCTTTAATAGGGATTGGGGAGATCTGTGCGAAGAAGATATTCAGCTCAATGAGGAAGCTATGAAATATAATGACTTAGTTCATGGAGCTTACGATACAGCTAAGGGAAGAATATGGGTTATTGCAGAAAGCCAGAGCGGTACTGAATACGATACTATTACGGTTCTGTTTCCGCAGGATTATTAAAGGAGCTGATTTAATATGGAAAACGCTAAAATTGCCAAAAAGCTCGTGGCAGTAATGAATGACTGTAGCTACGTCAGCAAGAATGGGGTAAATAGCTTTCATCATTACAAATATGCCACGGCTGAGGATGTGCTGCAGAAGGTCAATGAATCCCTGACTAAAAATAAGCTGGCTACAGTAGTCCAGCCTAGTATTGCATCATTTAGTGATGTAACCAACCTTAAAGGAAATACTGAGCATCTGGCTACTGTGATTGTCAAAATCAGCATTATCGACAGCGAAAGTGGAGAAACTGTTGACCTCTATGGGATTGGTTCTGGACAGGATGCTGGCGATAAGGCAGTAATGAAGGCTCAGACAGCTGCAATCAAGTATGCTTATATGATGAGCCTGTGCATTGCTACTGGTGATGACCCAGAGGCTGACACCAACACTGATGAGAACAATGTTGGGGATAAGCCTGTGGCTAAAACGGTTACTAGCAGAAAAGCTACTGCAAAACAACCAGTCCCCAAAGAAACCGTAGCAGTATGTTGTGGTTGCGGTACAACTATCAGTGAGAAGGTATTGAATTACTCTGTCAGTAAGTTTGGTCAGCCGTTATGTATGGATTGCCAGAAGCAGGCGAGCTATGCGGCGTAGAATGGTAATTTTATAAACTAAAAAATGGTATCTGTTAGATTCACATATAACGGATACCATTTATATTCTTTTTTGCGTGTTATTGTACACCAATCTCTTATTTTTTTAGAACATCAATACCATTGTTAAAAATTTTCACCCTGTGATATAATTATAATAAAGTAGGTGAGCTAAATGTATCAGATAGAAGATGTTTTTAGCCCCAAATCGTTTCCAGAAAACACATATCTTATGCGAAAATCAGATGAATACGAAACAATAGATGACAGATTTAGAAAAGCTTTAGCTATGAAAGGAAATCTGATTTTTATATCTGGTGCATCTAAGTCCGGTAAAACAGTTTGTTCTTCTTACGTTGGAGAGTTTGAAACTATTTTCAGTGCGTGTCTGCACCTTATTCGCACCTTATTTTGTAATAAAAGATGGAGTAAGGTGCAAATAGATATAAAAAGATAAAAACAGAGTATGGTGAATATCGGGAAAAGCCTGATGGGTACTAGCTTTACAGAGCCTACCTTTGCGGTAATATGTAAAAAATATAGAGAGATTTATGATTTCTCGAACTCCTAAGCGGTAGGTCGCCAGTTCGATTCTGGCCGGGATCACCATAAAAAATCGCCGAAAGCCTTGATTTAGCAGGACTTTCGGCGTTTTGCTTTTTATATCGTATGTCTGGCTTTAGAAGCTATTTCTTGCCGTTGCGGTTAGTATGGTGCTATAATTAAACCATATAGAGACTCTTTTTAGCAATAGGAGAGTGACAATGGGTCAGAGGCACTACAGCTTGTGTCTGGTCAGGATTGCCATGAAATAAATTAGCCGGCCTCATCATGGTCTGGAGTTTGAAAGGATGAGTGACCATTGTGCAAAAACTTAGCCTAGAAAATATATTGTCTGGAATGGAATCAGTTCCCTATTTAGAACAGTATAATTATATTATGAAACTAATTGAAGCAAATTGTATAAAACCAATCAAAGCCTCTCCCAAAAATGGAAAAAAACCGGCTCTTTTTTCGCAGTATTGGTCGTTGGAAAGTACAAATGAATATGCTGAGATTGAGCAAGAACTTCTGTATAAATTAAATGCAGAGATAAAAATTGATTATTATCAAAAGCATTTAAATATCTACGCTAAGGAAAGGCTTGGAGTGTTGTTATTGAGCGAGTTTTTGTCGAAGCACTCAGAACTTTTAAAAGTGAAGGTGTCCTACAACGAGCGTTGCATGCAGATTTGGGGTTATGAAAAGTATTTAGCTAAGGAGGCAGGGAAAACACTACTCAAGCATTGTGGCCTGGATTTAAGTTTTTTAAACTGCTATAGCACGGCAGAGCCTTTTTCCTATTTTTCCTTGCATCGAGATACACCTCAAAAACTCTTAATAATTGAAAACAAGGATACTTTTTTTAGTATGCGGAAAGCGTTGCTGGCGGGCAAGCAAACATTGTTTGGCGAAAATATAAGTACATTAATTTATGGCGCTGGCAAACGTATTTTAAGCAGCTTTCAAGAGTTCGCAATTAGTGCTGAGCCATATATGTTAGCTGAGGGGAATGAGTTTCTGTACTTTGGCGATTTGGATTACGAGGGTATAGGTATTTATGAAAAATTGGCCCAGCTTTTTACTGAACAAGGCAAAATAGTGCCGTACGTAGCGGCTTATAAACTTATGTTGGCTAAAAGTACGCAGGTTCCTCGTCTACCTGTAACTAAGGAACAGCAAAACAAACAACTTGAGGGTATATTTTGGCATTTTTTTGACCAAAAAACTATAGATAATATGCAGTCGCTTTTGCAAAAGGAACGATATATTCCTCAAGAAATATTGAATATAAAAGATTTTTAGAGGTTATTATGCAATATGAATTTTTAAAGGCGTTTCCCAAACGTATGAAAAACGTGGGTATGCATGCCTTGCTACAGTCTAATAGCTCACAAAAGGCTATTTGGAAACAGTTAGGCTTTGACTCACTTGCAGAGCAGCTCAATGTTGTCTATTCTGTGTTGCTATATATTATGGAGGAGTCCTTGAAGGAAGAAATATGTACTTTAGATAATATTGCTGCCTTCATCGATTCCATAAATGAACAATACCATCACAAAAAGATGAACTTTGATAATTGCTATGATTTGGCAGATTTTATTGTCAATATAGTACTTTCTAATGAAGGACGACCTATGTATTTTCAAGGGCTTGATTATGAGAATAACGTTCTTCAGGAAATACATATCAACTATCTGAATAATAAAATTGCCTATGATGAGCAGGATATTCGGCGTACATCCTATTATTTAACGGAGGATGGCTATAATTTGCTTTTAGGCACATTGGAGGTTGAAAGTAATCTTAAGCTTACTATTCAGGAGCTTATTTTTAAGCTCCATTTAGAAAAGCAAAGTTATGATAAAGCACTGGATGATGTAAAAAATATTTTTAATCTCATGCGCATTCAGTTACAAAAGATCCAGGCAGCTATGCAGGATGTTCGCCGTAATGTTCTTGCATATAATGTCAATGAATATGGAGCGCTTTTGGGAGAGAGTTTAGCAACCATAGATAAAACTAAGGCAAAGTTTAGAGGTTATCGAGATGTTGTACAGCTTAGAGTTCAGGAGCTGGAACAGGAAAATATTAATATAGAAGCTTTTAATTCTGAAGACATGGAAAAACTGCAGAACCTGCGCGAAATAGATAGCTACCTGGTTCGTGCTATTGATGAGTACCAAAGAATTTTAGATAGTAATTTTGATTTTCAAGCACTTTATTCTAAAGAATTAGAAAAAATTACGGAAAGGCAACTAGTCCAGCGCTTTAGCCTACGCACGGAGCTTTACGAAAAACTGTTGGATCATCCGGAATGTCTGGATAATCTAGATGTTTTCTTCAGCCCGCTTTTTAATGCATCGCCTTCTAAAACGCTTAATGTCTACAAGTTTCTGGAGCAACAAAGACTGCGTCGTATAGAAGATGATTGGCAGGAGGTTACGGAAACCTTTGATGCTGAGGAGTGGGAGGCTGAGCAAAGAAGACTCATAGCGGAAAAGTTAAAGCGCTATGAGTTAAGCTTGACAGTAATTTTGCAGCATGCATTGGAGCATAAAGAGCTGCAGCTGTCGAATCTTTTTAACGAGCTCACTTTAGAAGAGCGAGAACAGCTAATTCCTACTATCAACATTTTTAAAGAAATTATGGTTGAATTATTGCGTGTTAATGAAATCAATATTGCAGAACTGAGCGCTGAACGAACGGAGTTTATTCAAGAAGAAACTAGCGATTTTAGATTGCAAAAAATGGTGCTGGAAATATTAGATAAGCATCCTCAGTGGCAATGGTTGCAAAATCTAAGTGTCTATCGTATGGATGTGGCGGAGCCTATTGTGCTTAGACAAATTGATGAAGTCAGTGGCTTAGTAAAAAATATTCGTTGCTCCGATTGTATGATTGTGTGTTCTTAACGAAGTATGGATATGGGTGAGTTTATGGTATATCAAGAGGATGATATTAAATTAGCACAAAAGGTTTTCTACTATTTACTGGAGCATCACGAGCTTAGAGAAGAAGAGGAGCCTGAGCTATCTAGAGAATATTTAGCAAACGAAACTGGAGTTCAAAATATAGTAAAAATGCAGGCAGACGCTTCTAACTGTGAAATTAAGGCGATAGGTAAAGTAATCTATTTAATTCCTAAGGAAGATAATTACTTTTTAGGTTACTCTAAGTCACAGCTTAAAAAGGAGCTCTGTCGGAGTAATCCTACGGATAAGGACTATTATTTGGCTCAATTTATCATTCTGGTGCTTTTGCTAGAGTTTTATGATGGGCAAGGTACTAGTAGTAAGACTAGAGATTTTCTGCGTGTTGGGACCTTGCAAAACTCGATTACGGCTAAGCTTCAAGAAGGTGCTAGCAAATATTCTGAGGATGAACAGGCTGAGCAGGGTATTGCCTTTACTGCTATGATGGAGGTCTATGAATCTTTAAAATCTGACGAAAAAGGACGGAGGCAGAAAACCACTAAAGAAGGCTTTATTTACAGTATTTTACGTTTTTTGGAAGCCCAGGGCTTGATAGACTATATTGAGCAGGACGAAATGATTAAAACTACCGATAAGCTGGACAGCTTCATGGATTGGGAGCTCTTGAATAAAACTAACTATAGCAACATTCAGAAGGTGCTAGGAGTAAAGAACAATGAGCAAAATTAATGCCATAAGATTAATCAACGTTAAATATAATTACGACCAAATTCGCATTAGTGATGAAACTATGCATTTTAATGGGCAGAGCACCTTGATATCGCTGCAAAATGGTGGTGGTAAATCGGTGCTGGTGCAGCTTTTAACTGCGCCATTTGTGCAAAAACGCTATCGCAATGTGAAAGAACGCCAATTTAAGAATTATTTTAATGGTGCCGATCCTACCTTTATAATGCTGGAATGGATTCTCGAAAATAAGGCCGGTAAATGTCTAGTAGGAATGATGGTGCGTAAAAACCAAAATACTGAGTCCGATGAGGATTTAGATATTATAAGTTTTATTAGTGAGTACACGGAGCCCTGTTTGCAGGATATCCATCATTTGCCTGTTGTGGAGAAAAATAATAATAAGGTTACTGTTAAGGGGTTTGGTGCTTGTAAGGCTTTATTCGATGCCTATAAAAAAGATAAGCTCAATAGTTTTTTCTACTATGACATGAATAATCAGGCCCAAAGCAAGCAATATATTAATAAGTTAGCAGAGTATGGGATAAACTATCGCGAATGGCAAAATATTATTAAAAAGATTAATGAGGAAGAGTCCGGGCTGTCTAAGCTTTTTGCTGACTGCAAGGATACGCAGGGGTTAGTAGAAAAGTGGTTTCTAGAAGCGGTAGAAAATAAGCTCAACAAAGAACAAAATAGAATGCAGAAGTTTTGCAGTTCTCTAGAAAAATTTCTTGAGCTTTACAATGATAACATTACCAAATTTGAGCAGCAGGAAAGGCTGCAAGTTTTCCAGAATGACCTTAGGTCTATTGAAGAGCAAGGGCAATCATATCTTGAAGCAAGTCAAAGACGGGCTACTGCTATGGATAAGCTGTTAGCATATGTGATTGAGCTGGAAGCTTCTGCACAAGCCAGTGATACGGAAAGTTCTGCCTGCGAAGAGCAACTTGAAGTGTTAAGGAGACAACTTGTTAGGCTTGCACATGAAGAATACTCTATGCAGTATTATGAGTTAGAAGCTAAAGAGCAAGATGTGCAGCAGCAAAAGAAAAAGTTGCAGGCCTTGGCTGAGGCGCAGGAGTGTAAGCAAGAAGAGCTTGAACGGCAGGTGCATATTTACGATTGTGCTAAACAGCAGAAGCGTGTGGATAGTGATGAACGTGATGTAAAGCGCAGGGAGCAGGAGGTGGATGTAAAGCGACGCAGGAACAAGGAGCTGGAGCCGGAGCGTGATTATTTGGGCTATGTTTTGCGTCAAAACGTGGAGCATAAGGTACAAACGGCACAGGGGAGTCAAGCTCATGCGGAAAAAGAACATAAGGCTTGTGCTGAAAAGCAGAAGCAGATTAAGAAGCAAATTTTTGATATGCAAAAACAGCTGGATGAGCTTAATATTAAGCAGGGTGCTTTAGCAAACCAAGTGCTAAGCTATGATGAAGTAGAGAATAATTTTGTTAAGAAATGGTCAACATCAGCCCCTGTCGCTGTAGCTTTGCAACGCAATATGCTGGGTGAATACGAGCCAGGAGAATTGGAGATTTTTACTAGTAAGCTAATTGCTGCTAGTGAAGACTTAGAACGACAGTGCAAGCAAAAACAACAGGAATTAAAAACTTTGCATCTGGAGACTGAGCAAGTAGAAAGAAAATGGCAGGAGTTAGATAATAGACGTCAAAATCAAGAAAAAGAGCTGCTCGTTAAGCAAAGGGAAGAAGAAGAGCTAAGTAATGAGCTTAATTATCGTAGGACGATTTTGAAATACCTGCAACTAGACGAGAAATATATTTTTGAGAAGGAACGCATTACCAAGGCTCTCGTAAGTAAGTTGGCAGAGCTGGATGGACTAAAAAACAAGGTGCAACAGGAGCTTAATGCTGTTAGCAAGGAAAGGGAAAGTCTAGAAACGGGACGCACTCTGGAGCTTGCTCCTGAGCTAGTAGAAATGCTGCAGGATATGGGGGTTCCCGTTGTCTATGGGTTCAAATGGCTACAAAATAACGGTAATACTGAGGAGCAGAACCTCGAGCTTGTGGAAAAACATCCATTTTTGCCATATGCTCTATTAATGACGGCTAGAGATATTGAGATTTTAAAAGCAGCGCCTAAGCAAATCTACACCTCCTTTCCTGTACCCATTGTTCTGCGTGATAGCTTAACTAAGGGCGAGGCTAAGCGACTAGAAAATGGTCTGCTTGAGGGTGAGTGCGTTGACTTCTTATTACTGTTTAATAATAATCTTCTTAATGAAACAAAACTGCAAGACCTGTTAGCGAAACTAGCTAGCAGGGAGCAGAATTTAGAGCAGGAGCGTGATCGTCGCAAGGATGAGTATGATACCTATCGGGGAAAATATGCGCAGCTTGAGCAGCAAAAGCTGTCGCAAGCTGGTTATATTCAGCTTAAAAAAGATCTGACTGAGCTCGGACAGAACATTGTTGCTTTATTAGAGGAGCAAAAGAATACTAAGGCGCGCAAGAAAGAGCTGGAGGAGCTTGCAGGGGAAGGCAAGCAGGCATTAATAGCTTTACAAAGGCTTAGTGAAAAGCTTGTTCGGGAACATGAGGAATTTGCTGAACTTAAACACAAATACCAGTACTACTTGGAGCAAAGAGCTGAGTTAGAGACTTGCAAAAAGGAGCTTGGGGCGCATAATAGCAAGCAGCAGGAGCTTTACAAAGAGCGGGATCGTCTTGTGCAGCAGAGCCAACAGCTAGAGATGAAGATAAGAGAGCTGGAAATGGAACTTTTCAAGCTTCAGCAAGAGCTTAGTGAGTACAGCTGTTATAAATTCGTGCAAATGCCTAAGGGGCTAGATTTAGGGCTAATTAAGGATTTAAATAAGGCTAAAGCTCGTTTAGATGCTATTAATAACAAGGCGTCTGGCGAGCTACGCAGTTTGGAGGAGGCTTGGAGGAGTGCTGAAAAGCGCGCTCAGGAGAGTCGTAAAGAACTAGAAAATCTTGCTAGACGGTATGAGTTACAAAATATTGATTGGCAGGAAGTGCGCTATAGCGAAGCTGCAGCTACTACTGCTTATACTGAGCAGAAAAATCTTGTACTTGAGCTTAAAGAGACTCGAAATCAAATTATTAGTATTGAAAAAAATTTGAGCAGCGTTCAACAGGATATTAAGCATTTGCTGCAAGAAATGCAGGGTAATTGTGCTAATGATAAGCCCTTAGGCAAAGGAGAACTACTTGCAAAGGATTATAAGGTAGAGCGTAGTAAGCTACAGCAGGCTCAATACCAGGTTCAGGAGACTTTGCGTAAACTGCAAGGCAAGCTACAGGTACTAAATGCTAATATATTGGCGCTATCTGAATATGGCGGGAAAAAACCAAACCGTCCTTGGCAAGAGTGTGATATAAATGCGTTATCTACTGAAGAGCTAACGGGACTAACATCTCGCCTTCGTAGGGAGTATAATCTTATTAAGGAGCAGGAGCAGGGTGATAGGGAAAAGCTTGAAAAAATTCTCAAAACTTTGTCTACAAAAGCAGCTTATCAGGACAATGGCGTTGCTTCCTTCAAAAAGCGTTTGGATTCTTTAATTGAGCTTACTGGAGATGCGTTAGGCTTTATGCAACAGTTAGCGGCGATAATGTTGGCGTTGCAAAATTTTGCAGAAAAGCTTAAGATGGATTTGGCTATTGTGGAGCAACAAAAGGCTCAGTTAGTAAGTTTATTGGAGGAGTATATTCAGGAGGTTCATAAACAGTTAGGCTACATTGACCGTAATTCTACTATTAGTGTACGCGGGCGAACTATTAAAATGCTCAAAATAAATCTTCCTGTATGGGATGAGAGTAATGCTGTGAAGTATCATGAATGTGTTCAGAATCTGTTTGAGGATATTACGCAAAAGGGATTAGAACTCCTGCAGCAGGGGGAGCCAATTACTGAGCTTTTAGGTCAGCATTTGACTACGAAGAACATTTATAATGAAGTAGTAGGAAGTAAGAACATTCAGCTACAAATGTATAAAATTGAAGCACAGCGTGAGGTCCCTATTTCTTGGAATGAGGTGGCACGTAATTCTGGTGGCGAGGGTTTCTTGTCAGCTTTTGTAATTTTGAGCAGTTTACTTTACTATATGCGTTGGGATAAAAACGATATTTTTGCTGATCGAAACGAAGGCAAAGTGCTGCTTATGGACAATCCCTTTGCTCAGACTAGCTCTGCGCACTTGTTGACGCCGCTAATGGATATGGCGAAGAAAAATAATACGCAGCTTATTTCTCTAACCGGCTTAGGTGGCGAGTCAATTTACAATTGCTACGATAATATTTATGTTCTAAATCTTGTGTCTTCCAAACTGAACAATAAGCGATATCTTAAGACGAAGCATATTGCTGGAAATGAAGTAGAGATTGTTAATCTTGCTAGGATTGAGGTTGTGTCAGAGGGTGATATGGAAAGCCTATTTTAGGCAGGTAATTATAATTGATATAAAGAGCTAGATGTAAAAACTCGTGCAAACTTACTTGGTTTGCACGAGTTTTTAGTATATTTGAAGATGGTGGATAAACTGGAGAGCAGTTTTATTTTTTTATACAATTTTTGTCAGTTCAAAGCCCTGCGTATCGCAGCTAACGAGCTTGTAGTTGACACCATTACGCTCGCCTTCGAAGGTTAGCACGTGGTTTTCACCATGAATATGCCCGTAGACGCAATACTTAACCTCGTACTTCTCTAGCAGTTCAGTGAACGCAGTGCGCTCCTCTGCTTGAAAAAGGGGCGGATAATGTAGCGCGACTATTATGGACTCTGGTTCGTGCTTCAGTGCAGCTTGCAGCGACATTTCGAGGCGAATAGCCTCGCGCTTATAAATTTTATCGTCCTCCTCTGTGAAATTATCCGACGAGGGTAGGAGCCAGCCGCGCGTGCCGCAGATAGCAATATCGCCCGCCATGGTGCAGTCGTTTTGAATAAACTCAAAATGCTCACCGTAAAGCTGCTGCATTTTGGCGAGACTAGCCCACCAATAGTCGTGATTGCCGCGCAAGAGTAGCTTGCGTCCAGGTAGCTCTGCTAGCCAAGCTAGGTCAGGTGCTGCATTTTGTAGACCCATGGCCCAGCTGATATCACCGCAGATAATAACTACATCGTCTGCAGTCACGGTGTTAAGCCAATTAGCTTTGATTTTTTCCTTATGTCCCAACCAATGCTCACCAAAAACTTCCATGGGCTTGGTGGGTGGCTCCCCTGACAGATGTAGGTCGCCGATTGCGTAAATATGCATGAAAATCCTCTTTCGTTAGCTTTTTGCGTATAGTCCTGGAGCTTACACGTCCAGTGAGCTGGCAAAAAAGCTAGCTTTTATTTTTGTAATAAGAAATTTTTGAGATCAGCCATGGTTTTGCAGTAGTGCTCCACACCTGCATCCACCAATTCGCCTGGAGACTCGAAGCCATAGCCCACGCCGATGCAGGCAATGCCGTTAGCGTGCGCAGCCATGACATCTTCGCGGCGGTCGCCGATAAGCGCCACAGTAGCCTTTTGTTCGGGGGTTACGATGCCCCATTTGCGCAGGGATTCTGCTACTACGAGTGCTTTATTATCCGTCTTGCCATCAAGGCTACAGCCAGTTACATCTGTCAGAAAATCATTGAAGCCAAAATGCTCTGCAATGCGTAACGCAAAAACCTCAGGCTTCGCAGTGCACATACCCAGACGGAAATTTTCCTGCTTTAACAAGCCTAAAAGCTCCATCATACCGGGATAAACCTTATTTTCCCAGATGCCAATATCCGTATAACGCTTGCGATAGAGCTCAATGCCCTCTTCAGCCTGCTCAGGCGTCAGACCAAAATATTTCATATAGCTTGCACGCAGTGGGGGTCCAATGAAAACCTCAAGCTTTTTTAAATCAGGCTCTTCAATTCCCATGATGTGCAGTGCATGCTGCACGCATTTCGTAATACCTTCGGCAGAATTAGTTAAGGTGCCGTCCAAGTCAAAAAGTAAATTTTGGTACATTTATTCGTCCTCGCTTCTGTAAAAGTGAAAATTTCTGTAAATAATAACTAAATTATATCATATTTTTACGCTGAAGTGGTACAATATCATTAGTAGATTTTAGAGATAGCAGCATGGCTTGACCGTGTATGAGGGGGAATAATGATGACAGCAAAGCTTTTTGAAAATAATTCATTACTTAGAGAATGTGATGCCGTTGTAACGGCTTGTGCAGAAAAGAATGGTAAATATTTTATAGAGCTGGATCAGACCGTGTTTTTTCCAGAGGGCGGTGGCCAACTGAGCGACAGGGGGAAGCTGAATGAGGTTGTGGTGGAGCATGTTTCGGAAAAAGAGGGACATATCTATCATGAGTGCGCTGCGCCGCTAGAGGTGGGTACACCTGTTAAAGCTGTGCTGGATTGGACTGTGCGCCTCGACAGAATGCAACAGCATCTAGGCGAGCATTTACTCTCCTACGCCTGTTGGAAGCTTTTTGAGGCCAATAATGTGGGCTTTCATATGAATGAGGACAGCGTTTTTATTGACCTTGATAAGGAGTTGACAGAAGAGGAGCTCTTAAAGGCAGAGTTAGCTACGAACGAAATTATTTGGGATAATCGTCCTGTTTTAGTCGATTATATGGATAGCACCGAGGCTGTGAAGCTGAAGGATAAAATGCGTAAGTTTAACAGCAAGCTTACAGGTACGTTGCGCATTGTTAGCGTCGAGGGAGCGGATATTTGCACCTGCTGTGGTACTCATCCTCCATTTACGGGCATGATTGGCTGTGTGAAGGTTATTCGTCACGAGAAGCACAAGGGTGGCTGCCGCGTGGAATTCCTCTGCGGTAGGCGAGCGATGCTTGATATGGATAAAAAGAACAGCACCTTGCTGAAGGTAGCAGCGTCTTTATCCACGAAGCCTGAGCTTGTTCCCGAGCATATTGAGAAGCTGAAGACGGATATGCAGGTGCAGTTGGATGCTGTCAAGAGTAAGCTGCTGTCTCTGCATGAGAAGGAGCTAGAGAAGCTCTTATCCGAAGCACCGAAGAATGCAGAAGGAGTAAAAATAGTCGCTTGGCCGCTGGAGGGGGCTGATGCGAAGGATATTAAGGCTTTCATTCCGAAGCTGACTGCGTATGACAATACTTTGGGAATTCTCGTAGCAGTCCAGCCAGAGCGCATTAGCTACGCAGCTGTAGCCGGAGCTAATACTAATGTGGACTGTCGTATGGTGATGAAGGCGCTGAACATGGCCTTTAATGGGCGTGGCGGAGGCAAGAGTGACTGCGCTCAGGGCGGCAGCGACTACTGCGAGGATTGGGCGGCTAAGCTGGCGCAGGTCGCTGAATCATTAGCGAAAAATTAAAGAAGAATTTAGGCAAACACAAAGAGCTCTGTTCCCGACTATGGACGGGAGCAGAGCTCTTTGCTTGAAGGAAGTTACATATCTATCTAATTATAGAGAAGGTGCTGTTTGAGAATGTGAAAATGTCCTAGAGTATTAGCGGTTTTTGCCAAAGAAGCTCAGTGCTACCTCTGGGAAGGAGATATAGCTCAAGAGATCTTCCATGCTAGCATTGGGGTAGCCCTCTTCTGCCAGGCGTGCGCGATAGCGCTCCAGTTGGGGAGCAATCAAATCTGCAGGACGGCAAGTGATGGGCTCCTGGTTACCGATAGCCATGCGTTTAACCTCGGGGTCAACTGGCGCAGGAGTGCGGCCGTATTTGCCCAGAATGAGATCCTTGACTTCGCGAGGAATCATCTTATAGCGACCGAGTGCTACGTTCAGTACGGCCATGGTACCGACAATTTGGCTGGTTGGTGTTACCAGCGGGGGATAGCCGAGCTCCTTGCGGACGCGAGGCATTTCCTCGAGTAGCTCTTGGTATTTATTAGCCACGCCCATTTCCTTCATTTGGTTGAGCAGGTTGGAGAGCATGCCACCGGGAATTTGGAAAGTAAGTACCTTCGGGTCGATGGGAATATTGGTGTTCAGTTGGAAATCATTTACAAGATCATTTTTGACACCCTTGAAGTAGTCAGCCAGCTCGTGCAGGCGTGCAAGCTTGATACCAGTGTCGTACTCAGTACCCTCAAGGGAAGCAACGAGCGCTTCGGTACAGGGTTGGCTGGTGGAGCAAGCGAAGGGGGAGAGCGCAGTGTCGACGATGTCCACCCCTGCTTCAATAGCCTTCATGTAGGTGAGGTCGCCCATGCCGCTAGTGAAGTGAGTGTGCAGCTCGATGGGAACATGCAGTTCAGCCTTCAATGCTTTGACCAGCTTATAAGCGGATTGGGGGCGCAACAGGCCTGCCATATCCTTAATGCAGATGGAGTCAGCGCCCATCTGCTCCAGCTCCTTGCCCAATTGCACGAAGTTTCCGTCCTCATGGTAGGGGCTGATGGTGTAAACGATGCAGCCCTGCGCATGTCCGCCAGCTTCTTTGGTGGCGCGCATTGCAGTCTCGAGGTTGCGAGTGTCGTTCAGTGCATCAAAAATGCGGATGATGGAGACGCCATTGTCTACGGAGCGTTTCACGAATTCAGAAACGACATCATCGGCCATATTAGTATAGCCCAGTACGTTTTGACCGCGCAGCAGCATTTGAATCGGGGTGTTGGGCAGGTTTTTCTTCAGGAGGCGCAGACGTTGCCAGGGATCCTCGTGCAGGAAGCGCAAGCAGGCGTCGAAGGTGGCACCGCCCCAAGCCTCAATAGCGTGGTAGCCTGCATTATCCATTTTTTCCAGTACTGGCAGCATATCAACGATACGCATGCGAGTGGCAGCGATGGATTGGTGACCGTCGCGCAGGACGGTCTCGACGATTTTGACGGGTTTATTTGCCATGATGCGCCTCCCTTAGGCTAGGGCCAGTGCGGAGACCAGCATAGCTTTTTTTAGATTGCGAACAACATTCCAGTTTTCTTCCGGTTGGAAACGACGAGTAGCTTGCATTGTCCTTACCTCCCCTTATGCCAGGTGCAGTGCTCTCGCGAGCATGTTGATTTTTTCAGCACGGGTGTTAACCCAAGGTTTTTCAGGATTGAAGCAAGGCAGATTTTTGTAAGCGTTAGATTTTTTAGTCATAATTAAGTCCCTCCATAATAAAACAATATTTTTAGTTTATGTGACCACCCTTTGTTTTTTACTTGGCTCAGCTGTTGCTGAGCTTTTTTGTGGGTGTTTTTTGAACTGACTAAAATATACCACGTTTAGTATGATTAATCAAATTTATAAGATTTATGGAGAGATAAATTTAGTTTATAGTATATGCGTCGACTTTGCTTATATATGGAAGAAAACTTGTTGCAGATAGGTGTTGATTGGTTGTGAAGTGGAAAATAAGGCGAATCTTTACTCACACAGCAGCTTAATAAACTCTTTAACTGTCTTCGGCACATAGGAACACTGGGGGAGGAGTAGGTAGTATTGGCGATGAGCATACTGTGACGTTAGCTTGAAAAAGCGCAGGCTTTCCTCCGTACCCTCGACGAGCAGGTCACTGGTAAAGGTTGCACCCACGCCAGCCTTCGCGAGCAGGAAGGAGGTAACGAGCTGGGGTACCTTGATTTTAATGGTGGGATGTAAATTAGCTTCTTCAAAAATTTTTAGCGTGCGCATGCCGAGATTGACATGGGAATCGATGAGAATAAAATTGATATCAGGGAAGTGGCTAAAGTCCACTGTTGGACAATCCTCGGCGAGATGGCGCCCGCTGGCAATATCCTGCGCACTGAGGCTTTGCTCAATGAGCTCTAGAGGTAGCTCGCATGAGCGGGGCACTGCGAAAAGGATATCATCCTCAAAGGCAGGCACATGGTCAAATTTTTTTAGCACCTCCTCGTCACAGCTAAAGGTTAAATCAATCTTATGCTCCTTTAAAAGCTCGATGAGCTGGTCGGAGCTTGTTTCCGAGACCTCGATATTAATATTGGGATAAAGCTGGTGAAATTCTGCAAGGTAGGGCGGGAGCACGTAGGCGTTCATATAATGGGTGCCGCCAATGAGCAGGTCGCCCGTCTGCAGGTCGCGCAGATCGTCGAAGCGTTGCTTGAGCTCCTGCTCCAGCTGTAGCTCCTGCTTGATATGCTCGATATATAATTGGCCAATTTTTGTCAGCGTGAGCGGACGGGAATTGCGATTGAAGAGGTCGGCGCCAATTTCCTGCTCTACCTTTTTAATCGCGATGCTGAGCGCGGGCTGGGTAATATAGAGGGCTTCTGCGGCTTTGGAGAAGCTGCCATGTAGGTAAACCTGGTAGATGTAATTCTTTTCTAATTCCATACTATAAATCTCCTTTATGGAAGTATTAATCCTATAAAATTGATTATATACTAAACTCGTGCTATAGTAAAGACAGTTCCAGAAAGAAAGCTCCAAGGAACTACTTAAGGAAGATTAAGATTGTTTTATTATACGAGGAGGTTGCATAGATGGTTACACAAATGTACCAGGTATCTACCCTGCAGGCCCTGACGAAGGGTGATTTTTATGGTAACTGCACCATCGGTCAGCTGCTGACGAAGGGTGATACAGGCTTAGGTACCTTTAAGGACGTGGATGGCGAGATGATCGTGCTGGACGGCGTTTGTTATAGAGCAAAGGCTGATGGCACGGTGGAGGTGGCGCAGGAGGACGATAGTACTCCCTTTGCTTCCGTTACCTTCCTGAATAAGAGCCTGTCCTTTCAATTGACGAAGCCCATTCGCATGAATAAGCTGCTCGATAAGCTGGATATGCAGGTCAAGTTCAAGGGTGAAAATAATATTTACGCTTGCCGCATTGATGGTAAATTTGCCGAGGTGTACGCGCGCAGTGAGATGAAGCAGCAGGAGCCCTATAAGCCATTTGCCGACGTACTGGCGACGGACCAACGAGAATTTGATTTCCATGATGTAAGCGGCAGCCTAGTGTGCGTATATTTTCCGAAATATATGGACGGTTTGAACATGGCAGGCTGGCATGTGCATTTCATTTCCGATGACCGCACCATGGGCGGACATGTTTTTGACTTCGAGCTCAATGAGGGTGTGGTACATCTGGGCGAAACTAGTGGTTTTGCCTTCATGATTCCGGATACGGATCATTTCCACAGCCTGAAGCTGCAGGAGGTTACGAAGAAGGATATCGAAAAAGTAGAAAAAGCAAAATAAAAATATAGATAAAAATCGCGGCACAGTCGCACTTTGGAGGTAAGAAAATGGATAAACAAGCACAAGTTGAAAAGCTCACTAATTTAGTGGCTGATTTCTATGCGTACACCGGCAAGGTTCTGCCGGATGACGTTATTGCTAAGCTCGATGAGCTGGCTGAAAAAGAGGATTCTCCGCTGGCGAAGGTCATCTACCAAACGATGAAAAAGAACCAAAATTTGGCGAAGAGCCTGAATCGTCCTAGCTGCCAGGACACTGGTGCAGCGCAATTTCTGGTAAGATGCGGTACTAATTTCCCGCTGATTAATGAGCTGGAGGATCTGCTGCGTGAGGCTGTAGTGCGTGCCACCTTTAAAGCGCCGTTGCGCCACAATAGTGTCGAGACCTTCGACGAATATAACACTGGCAAAAATGTTGGCAAGGGCGTGCCCACGATTTTCTGGGAAATCGTTCCGAACAGCGATGAGCTCGAGCTCTTCACCTACATGGCTGGCGGCGGCTGCAGCCTGCCTGGCAAGGCTATGGTGTTGATGCCTGGTGCTGGCTATGAAGGTGTAACCCGCTTCGTGCTCGATGTAATGACTTCCTATGGCTTAAACGCTTGCCCGCCGCTTCTGGTTGGCGTTGGCGTAGGTACCTCCGTAGAGGTAGCAGCACTGGAGTCTAAGAAAGCGCTGCTACGTCCGATTGGTAGCCATAACCCGAACAAGAACGCAGCTCTCTTAGAGCAGCTGCTTGAGGATGGCATTAATAAGATTGGCCTTGGTCCCCAAGGTCTGGGTGGCAAATTCTCTGTTATGGGCGTTAATGTAGAAAATTCTGCGCGTCATCCGTCCGTAATCGGCGTTGCTGTAAACGTAGGCTGCTGGTCCCACCGTCGTGGCCATATCGTATTCGATAAAAACTTAAACTACAAAATTCTTTCTCATAGCGGGGTGACTTTATAATGTATGAAGTAATTGATGGTAAAAAGGTTCTGACTACTCCTATTAGCGCAGCGGATTTAAAGGATATTCATATCGGCAATATCGTGTATTTGAATGGCGAGCTGACGACCTGCCGCGACGTGGCTCATCGTCGCGTAGTTGAATATGGTCGCGAGCTGCCGATTGACGTGCATGACAAGGCTATTCTGCATGCCGGACCGATTATCAAACCCCATGGTGAGGACAAATTCGAAATGATTTCCGTTGGTCCTACCACGAGCATGCGCATGGAAAAATTTGAAAAGGAATTCGTAGAAAAAACCGGTGTCCGCGTAATCGTGGGCAAGGGCGGTATGGGTCCCAACACTGAATATGCCTGCAAAAATTTTGGTGCGATTCACTGCGTATTCCCCGCCGGTAATGCTGTAGTAGCTGCTACCGAGGTTGAAGAAATCATGCGTGCTGAATGGCGTGAGCTGGGTATGCCGGAAACACTGTGGAACTGCCGTGTAAAAATGTTTGGCCCGCTGATTGTTTCCATCGACAGCTATGGCCGCAACTTCTTTGAGGAACAAAAGGTGCTTTATAACGAGCGCAAGGAAGAGGTTTATAACGAAATCATTCCGCATGTAAAATTCATTAAATAATTTTTTTGCTAGCTCTAGGGATATTTGAGGGATTTTAGAGATAATTAGAGAAAGAATCGGGTAACATAAATGGAACAAATTTTATCTATTGTTGCACACAATCGTCCTGGTGTGTTGATGAGGGTGACAGGACTTATTTCCCGCCGTGGCTATAATATCGATAGCCTGGCGACGGGAGCAACGGCAGATCCGGAGTACTCGAGAATTACGATTACGATGGATACCGATGATGCTACGATTGAACAGGTTACGAAGCAGCTGGCGAAGCTGAGTGAAATTGAGCGCATTAAGGTGCTGCACCGTGGTTCTAGCGCGATCCGTAGCATGCTGCTGATGAAGGTGCATGCAGGCGAAAAGCAAATGGAGGTGCTGCAGCTGGCGACGGCCTTTCGCTCCCATGCAATTGACGTGACAGGCGAGAGCATGACTTTTGTTAATACTGGTGACGAGGGCAAGCTGAAGGCCTTTGTGAATGCAATGAAGCGCTATGGCGTGATTGAAATGGTGCAAACGGGTATTGTAGCTGTGGAGCGTGGCGACGAAGCGCTCACAGTAACATCCTCTCGTTATGAATGGCCCAATATGGGCAAGGCTAATGCTTAAGGAAGGAGGGAAAGTAGATGCAATTAACTGGTGCTCAGGTTATGGTCAAATGCCTTGAGGAAGAAGGCGTGTCCACAATTTTTGGTTATCCCGGCGGCGCAATTCTACCGTTTTACGATGCATTGCGTGATTCAAAAAAAATTACGCATATTCTGACGGCGCACGAGCAAGGTGCTGCGTATGCAGCTGACGGCTATGCGCGTGCAAGCGGTAAGATTGGCGTCTGCATTGCGACCTCCGGTCCAGGTGCGACAAATCTCGTAACAGGCCTGGCGACGGCTTTCCTTGACTCCGTGCCTGTAGTAGCGATTACAGGCCAGGTAAAGAGTGAAATGATTGGCCATGATGCCTTCCAAGAGGTGGATATTACTGGTATCACGATGCCGATTATTAAGCAAAATTTCCTGGTTAAAAATGCTGATGAATTAGCGCAAACGATGCGTTTAGCTATCCAAATTGCGAAAAGTGGTCGTCCCGGCCCTGTGCTCATTGATGTGGCTAATGATGTGCAAACGACGCTGATGGATTATCATCCGGCGAAGCTGCGCGACCTGCCGGTGGAAATGCCGGAGAAAAATTTAGTGCAGGCTGCGATTGAGGCGCTGAATAAGGCGGAGCGCCCGGTGCTTTTAGTGGGCGGCGGCGCTGTGATTTCCGGTGCAGAGTATGAAATCGTGCATCTGGCTGAAAAGCTGCACATACCTGTGGTTAGCACGCTGATGGGGCTGGGCTGCATTAGTGCTTATCGCGATCTCTTCCTAGGCATGAGTGGCCTGCATGGCCATGTGCGCGCGAATTGCGCGATTGCAAATGCCGATGTGCTGCTAGCTGTAGGTACACGCTTTAATGATCGAGTAACCGGAAATCGCGAGAAGTATAGCGCGCATAAGACGATTATCCATGTGGATATCGACCCTGCGGAGCTGCAGAAGAATATCGCGAGCACGATTGATATCGCAGGCGATATGCGCACGACTATAGATATGCTGGACAAGGGCGTTGTTGAGCATGATATTAGCGCTTGGTGGGACACGATTATGCAATGGCCTGCTAAGGAAGAGGATTACGGTGATAATGAAGCGCCCCTCTTTATACAAGCATTGAATCCCTTGCTGAAGGACAAAAACTACATTGTTACTACTGACGTGGGCCAACACCAGATGTTCACGGCGCAGCATTTGAAGATTCAGTATGCGCGTCAACTGCTGACGAGCGGCGGTCTTGGTACTATGGGCTTTGGTCTGCCGGCGGCGATGGGTGCGAAATTCGCGCGTCCTGATGCGAAGGTTATCAGCATCAGTGGTGATGGTGGCTTTAAAATGACGGGTAACGAGCTCTTTACTTTGGCAAGCAATAAGATGCCCGTTGTAGCTATTATTTTCAATAATAGTGGCTTGGGCATGATTCGTCAGCTACAAACTGCAAACTTTAATAAACGCTTTATGGCTTGTGAGTGCCCCGGGTATGTGGATTTCGTAAAATATGCGGAGGCTTTCGGTCTCGAGGGTGAGCATGTAGATAATCCTGAGGATTTTGCTGCTGCTGTAGCGCGTGGCTTAGAAAAGGACCATACCTACGTCATTGAGGTTGCCATTAATCCGAAAGATATGGTCGTGCCGATGGTTGCCTATGGCAAGGGCGTGGACGAATTTGTCGAGGGTCTCGGCGTGAAGGACTGAGCGTGTGTAGCCTACGATAATTTAATATTTTAGTATTTTAAAGGTCGCTGGAGTAATCCCAGCGACCTTTTTTAGCAGTTTTTTTCTTGAAAAGTAAAATTTATCTGCTTTACCTACCCAAAATAGCTCCTTCGGGTGGGGTGTAGGTACTCGATATATGCTATATTGTAATCAGTTAAGAAAAATTAATTTCTTAGGTCCTGCGTCACTTATGCATTAAGACGCGAAATTATTAATGCAATGTCATTTTTGACATCAAATTTGCTTGGCGTAGGAAATTATAAGGAGGGCTCGTTTATGGCAAGTACTACTAAAACGAAGCGTGTAGAATATTTTGATGGCTTGAAATTGATCATGTGTTACATGATTGCAGCCTTGCATTTTAGCCTGGCCTTCTTCCCGGATGGCTTCCTGGGCTACGGCTCCTTGTACAAGGAGGCAGAGAAAATCCCGGCATATCTAGCTAATTTGCCAGCGTCAATATTCACCAATAGTACCTTTTACCTGTATATCTTTTTCGCTTTGAGTGCGATGATTCCTACGATGGCCTTCTATAATGGCCTCGCAAGCGGCAAGGACCCCTATAAAATGCTGGAAAAACAGGCAGTAAAGCGTTATTTCCGTTTTGTAATCCCAGTGGTGGCGATTAATATCATCACCTGGGGAATGCATAAATGGGGCATGCTCAGCTTCAAGGGTATGTTTGAAATCACGGGCGCACCCTGGCTGCTTGCTATTGAGACGCCAGAGAAGCCCTTTTGGTGGGTGTTGCGCTACTCCTTTGTGGACTGCTTCTTTGAAAATACTACGGCGCTCTTAACAGTACTCTGGTGCATGTATATGATTTTCTTAGGCTATATGCTGACGCTCGCCTTTTTGGCGCTCTTTGGCAAAAGCAAGCTGCGCTTCTATATCTACGCCGTGAGTCCCTTCCTCTTCATGCTCTATCCCACCTACAGCTCCTTTTTCGTAGGTATAGTTGTAGGCGACCTCTATGTGCATTGCAAGGCAAAGCTTGCTGAAATGACTTGGATGGCTTGGCCGCTACTCATCGTAGGCGTGGCAATCGGTATAGTATCTAATCTGGGATTAGCTTTGCCAGATTTGCTTTCACCAAATTATTTGAACGGTATTTCTGCCGGCGTATGTCTGCTTGCAGTTGTGCTAGGCACAGGTATGCAAAAGTTTCTATCTTGGCAGCCCTTTGTGGCGAATGCGAAGTATTCCTTTAGCGTACTTTTGGTACATATTCATGTAATGCTCATTGTTGCTAGTGCAATTTATCCGCTGTGCTTTAGCATGCTCGGGGCGAAGGTTCCTGCGTTCTGGTTGACGTTTTTAATTTGCATTCCCATCATTCATGGCTGCGCGATTATTTTCTACCGCGTGTTCGAGCAACCTTCAGAAAATCTCTGTAATTGGGTTTACGAAAAGCTGCAGGAAAAATAGCGATAAGAGTGATAACATTGATATGTGCTGTAGACTGGCTGGGCCGCTTATAACTCTAATCACACTTGTCAGTAAAAAATTATAGCTACAGAAAAGGAGACTACCGTATGGCAGTCTCCTTTTTATGATAAATGTTATTAAGTTAAGGCTAGCTTACAGCTCCTTAATCATGGCGATGAGGCGGTCTACCTCTTCGTCCTTCGTCGCCCAGCTTGTGCAGATACGCACGCTGTAATTGCCGTCGGGCAAATATTCACTAAGGCTGAGGGCGAACTCGGTGCTCAGCTTTTCAAATTGTGCAGGGGTCATGATAACGAATTGTTGATTCGTCGGTGAATCGGTGATGAAGCTAAAGCCACAGTCTAAAAGAGCTTGGCGAATTTTTAAAGCTTGTGCAGTGCCCTTAGCGCAGATTTTTGTATACAGGCCATCGGTGAAGGCTGCTCCGAATTGCACGCCTAGAAGGCGACCTTTCGCCATAATGGAGCCGCACTGCTTCGCAATGCTGCGGAAGTCAGGCTTAATGGCGTCGTTTAAAATAACGACAGCTTCACCGAAGAGCAGGCCACATTTTGTGCCGCCAATGTAGAATACGTCGCAATTTGCGGCGAGATCGGCGGGGGTCATATCATTAGCAGGAGCGCCGAGTACATATCCTAGACGGGCACCGTCGATGAAGAGGTAGATACCTGCTTCCTGGCAGGCTGCATAGAGCTCCTCGAGTTCTGCTTTGCTGTACATGCTGCCGATTTCCGTGGGCTGGGAGATGTAGACCATTTTCGGTTGAGCCCAGTGCTCACGGTTGGGGTCGGTGTCATATTTTTTCCATTCCTCACGAATTTGCGCAGCAGTCAGCTTACCATCCTCCGTGGGTAGAGGGAGTACACGGTGGCCCACGTGCTCAATTGCGCCTGCTTCATGGGTGTTGATATGGCTCGGAACAGCGCCATAGACGGCCTGATGCGGACGCAGTGCAGCGCAGATAACGGTCAAATTAGTTTGGGTGCCGCCGACGAGAAAGTGCACATCTGCATTGGGGCACTGGAAGTATTCTTTAATCTTGGCACGTGCTTCGTCACAGTATGGGTCGAGGCCGTAGCCATCGGTTTGATCCATATTGGTTGCTACCAGACGCTCGAGAATGGCGGGATGGCAGCCTTCTGTGTAATCACTATTGAAACGATACATATTATTGCCTTCTTTCGTTATTCTTTATGGAAAATTTTCTTGCCGACGAGCTCCCAAAGTACAGGAAGCACGCTGAAAATGACAATGCCCAGAGTTACGAGGGTAAAGTTTTGCTTAATCACGGGAATATTGCCGAAGAAGTAGCCGCCACCTACGAAGAGGGTTACCCAAACTACGGCACCAATCACATTATAATGCGCAAAGGTCAGGTAGTGCATCTTGCCTACGCCAGCAACGAAGGGGGCGAAGGTACGTACGATGGGGACGAAGCGCGCGAGGAAAATAGCCTTATGGCCATGCTTGGCATAGAAGGCGCTGGCCTTGTCCACATGCTCCTTTTTAATCAAACTGTGCTTAGCGTTGATCATAGCCAGCCCCAGTTTTTCGCCAATCATATAGTTGCAGGCATCGCCTAGAATCGAGGATACTAGGAAAATTAGCGTAACGATTTTAATATCCATGCCTTCTGGAGCTGTTGCTGCTAGAGCACCACAGGCGAAAAGCAGAGAGTCGCCGGGCAAAAAGGGTGTAACGACTAAGCCTGTTTCACAGAAAACAACGAGAAATAATATGGCGTAAATAAAATGACCATAGGCAGCCATGATTTCAGGTAAATGCTTGTCGAGATGTAGAATGATATCAATAAAATAAACAAAATACTGCTCCATAAGTAAAGCTTCTTCCTCCTTTAGGTATATGCAAATATTGTAGCAGAAATTCGCGACTTTGTCATAATATTTTCCCTTAAAAATGTGAAAAAGAGCTGAAAAATTTGCGTGCGCTAAGCTTAAATGTGGTACAATAGAAGATGCAAAAAGATACTACTTAGTTTTTACTAGATAAGGAGATATTTCATGCAAGCAAAAGATAGTATGTGTTGGTGTGGCAGTGGCAAAACCTATGCTGAATGTCACGAAATGATTGATGCGAAAATTGAGTTACTGCGTGCGCAGGGCAAGGAGGTGCCCGATCGCGCAATGATTAAAACTCCGGAGCAGATTGCCGGGATTCGCGAGGCCTGCAAGATTAATACGGGCGTTTTAGACGAAGTAGCTAAGCATATTAAAGCAGGAATGACGACGGAGGAGATTAATTCCATTGTTTACGATTATACAATTGCGCATGGTGCAACTCCGGCTCCGTTGGGCTTTATGGGCTTTCCTAAAAGTGTCTGCACCTCTATTAACGACCAGGTGTGCCACGGCATTCCGAGCGAGCGTGATGTGCTAAAGAGCGGCGATATTGTCAATGTGGACGTTTCCACGATTTATAAGGGCTATTATGCGGACGCTTCCCGCATGTTTATGATTGGCAAGGTACGTAAGCCCGCAGCTGACCTCGTAGCGATTACGAAGCAATGCCTCTTGAAGGGTATCGAGGCAGCGCAGCCCTGGGGCTATATCGGTGATATCGGTGCGGCTGTCTCCCAGCTGGCGCGCAAGCATGGCTATAGCGTGGTGACGGAGTTCGGTGGTCACGGCGTAGGCATTGATTTCCATGAGGATCCCTTCATCTGTCATGTGGGCAAACGCAAAACTGGCATGGTGCTGGTACCGGGTATGATCTTCACCATCGAGCCGATGATTAATATGGGCCGTCCGGGAATTTATGTGGATGCGGGCAATGATTGGACTGTGTATACGAATGATGGCAGCCTTTCTGCGCAATGGGAGCATACTATTCTCATTACGGAAAATGGTCCTGAAGTTTTGACATATTGAGAAAACGTATAATACCCCATTTACCTTGTCAGGCTTCCTAGACGTACTTATAGTACGCCGTCGCACTCAAGGGTACAGAGCGACCAGCATATTTTAGCTTCTCTAACGCTTCCTACTACATGGGCTGTGACTTGTCGACCTGAGCGTATCTGGGGCATTCTCCGCTTTCTTGAGTAATTCTTTATTAAAATAATCTAAGGAGGGTGTTTAAAATCATGAGTTTCTTGGAATCCTACTTCAAACTGAAGGAGCATAACACCAGCGTTAAAACGGAAATTATCGCCGGTATTACTACCTTCATGACCATGGCCTATATTCTGGCCGTTAACCCTGGTATTTTGAGTGCGTCCGGTATGGATGCAGGTGCGATTTTCACTGCTACAGCGTTGGGCTCTGCTTTAGGTTGCATTCTCATGGCCTTCTTTAGCAATTATCCCTTTGCTTTGGCTCCTGGTATGGGCTTGAACGCTTTCTTTGCTTATACTGTGTGTGGTGCGATGGGTTATTCCTGGAAGGTAGCGCTGGCTGCTGTTTTTGTCGAGGGCTTGATTTTCATCGTGCTCTCCTTGACGAAGGTCAGAGAGGCGCTCTTTGATTGCATTCCGATGTCGCTTAAGCTTGGTGTAACGGGTGGTATTGGTCTCTTTATCGCTTTCATCGGTCTGCAGAATTCCAAGATTGTTGTCGATGGCCCCTGCCTCGTAGGCTTGTATAATTTCCGCGCTTCACTGGCGGATGGCACCTTCCATTCTACTGGTATTGGCGCCTTCCTGGCATTAGTAGGTATTTTGTTGACAGCGGCCTTCCTTGCCAAAAAGGTACCGGGTGGTATCCTTCTTGGTATATTGGCAACGTGGGGACTTGGTATTATCTGTGAGCTGACGGGCCTCTATGTGCCTAATCCGAAGCTAGGCGCGTTTTCTGTACTACCCAATTTCTCTAATGGTATTTCCATTCCTAGCTTAGGACCAACGTTGATGCAGCTGGATTTCAGTAGTATTGCTTCTTTTAACTTTGTAACAATTGTTATTGCGTTTATGTTTGTTGATCTTTTTGATACGCTGGGAACGTTGATTGGCGTGGCGTCTAAGGCCGATATGTTGGATAAGGATGGCAAGCTGCCTAAAATCGAAGGCGCTCTGCTGGCTGACTCCGTGGCAACCACTGTAGGTGCTTGCCTAGGTACCTCAACTGTTACTACCTTCGTAGAATCTAGTTCTGGTGTAGCAGCGGGTGGACGTACGGGTCTGACATCTCTGACTGTAGCAGTACTATTTCTTTTGAGTCTGTTCTTTGCACCGATTTTCCTAGCTATTCCGGCTTTTGCAACTGCTCCGGCGCTGATCGTTGTAGGCTTCATGATGCTGAGTGGCGTGTGCAAGATTGATTGGAACGATTATGGCGAAGCTATTCCTGCTTATATTGCGACTATTGCGATGCCCTTCATGTATTCTATTTCCGAAGGTATTGCCATGGGCGTTATCGCTTATGTTGTGCTGAATATGCTGACAGGCAAGCTGAAGGAAAAGAAGGTTAATGCTCTGGTTTGCGTATTGGCTATAATCTTTATACTGAAATATATCTTCATGTAAGCTAAAAGAGGTATAAAAATGAACGACCGTATTAGAGCGGTCGCACTTGGCAACGACCCTGCTGATCTGCTCTTACAGAACGGCAGGGTTGTTGACGTGTTGACCGAAATTATTTATGATGCTGATGTAGTTATTGCTGAGGGTAAGATTGCCGCTATTGGCCCGCGAGGAAGTTATACTAAAGCCCACGAGGTAATTGACTTGGCTGGCGCATATATTGCCCCGGGCCTTATTAATGCGCATTGCCATGTGGAGAGCAGTATGGCGTCACCCATGCATTATTGCTGCGAGGAGCTGCGTTGGGGCACAACAACACTGATTACGGACCCGCACGAAATTGCCAATGTAGCAGGCGCCGCAGGCATTCGCTATATGCTGCGTGAGGGTAGGCGTATGCCGCTTAATTATTTTGTGGAGCTGCCAAGCTGTGTGCCGGCGACGCCCTTTGAACATGCTGGTTGCGTGATGGATGCGGCGGCTATGGCCGAGGTGATGCACGACGAGGGTGTGTTGGGCCTGGGTGAGATGATGAATGTGCCAGGCGTGCTTTATAATGATGCTGAGGTGCTGAAAAAGCTAGCGCTTTTCCAGGCAGAAAACCGTGTGATTGATGGTCACGCGCCTGCCGTAACGGGTAAGGAATTGCAGGCCTATGTGGCTAGTGGCATTGATACGGACCATGAGTCGATGAACTGGTCAGAGGCGAAAGAGAAGCTGCGCGCGGGACTGGCGCTGCTGGTGCGAGAAGGGAGCGCCTGTCACAATCTGGAACCGATAATTAAGGGCGTGCTAGAGGAAGGAATTGACGTACAGAATTTGGCATTTTGTTCGGATGATAAGCATCTTGCGGATATTCGCAGAGAAGGCTCGATTCGGCACAACGTGCGTATGGCTGTAGCGCTGGGCATGAGCCCTATGCGCGCGTTGCGTATTGCGAGCATTAATGCGGCGAAAATTTATGGGTTGCGCCATGTGGGCGCGATTGCGCCTGGCTATGATGCAGATATCGTGGTTTTTAGGGATTTGGCTGATTTCGAGCCATTGCATGTTTTTTACCACGGGCGTGATGCATGGGTGGAAATGGAGCAGATTATAGTTGATTTTGCGGCGGCAAGTGGTGCTGCTGAGGCGGAGCTGACTAATAGTGTGCATCCTGCGCCCTTTAGTGAGGCTGATTTCGCTGTCACTAAGTTCGTGGTGGGGCAAGAGTATCCTGTGATTCGTATGCTGCCTGGGGACGTTTTCACTGAGCGCGAGAGCATCAAAGGTGAGGATATTCCGGCAGCGCTAGCACGTGGTGACGTGTATCTCATTGCAGTTTTAGAACGGCATCATGGAAAAGGCAATATCGGACTTGGTCTCCTAAGCGGCTATGGACTGCAAAATGGCGCGGCGGCAACGACGGTGGCGCATGATTCCCATAATTTGATGGTGATTGGTACGAATGCGCGCGACATGGTTGTGGCAGCACGCGAGCTTATGCGCGTGCAGGGCGGTTATACTCTTGTGTACGCAGGTGAGGTCGTGGGTACTGTGCCGTTGCCGATTTGTGGTTTGATGAGCGATGCTAATGTGGATGAGTTGATTGGGAGTCTGGAGCGGATTGCGGAGCTTGCGCATGCACAGGGAGTGCCCGCAAATATTGACCCGTTTATTAGCTTGAGCTTTATGGCTTTGCCTGTGATTCCGAAGCTAAAGATTACGGATATGGGTATGTTCGACGTGGAGAAGTTCAAGTTCTGCTAAAAGCAGGCACTGCTTGATTAGCTAATTGTTCAAGCTCGTAAAATATAGAGTTTAAATTTGTAGATTTGAAATGAGGGAAAGCTATGCATAAATTAGTGTCGAAATTAATCGTATACCGCAATTTGCCTGCGGACAATATCCTGGACCCGTTGGCACAGGTGTGTGCGGAGGTGGAGAGCGGTAGTTATAATAAGGAGGCAGCGATTGGTCGCGTCTATGACCAAATTCACAAGCTGCTGGACATTGCCACCGTTTATGGCTTCAATAAAAACCTGTGGCATAATTATTTGAGCTACCTGCTCGTTAGTGTGGAGACTCCCTTTGCTATAACCTGCGAAAAAGAGGGGGCCTGCGAAGGTAGTGTGAATGCCTTAGCGATGAATGATTTCGCTATTTTTAAGGCACTTTTTGACTACGACTTCACGGCTTTAGAAAAAGAGCTGGGTATTAATTGCTTTGACATTATTACCAATTATCAGGCAGTTGCGAAGAAGGAAAGCCGCTTTAATAAAAATATCAGTGAGAAGGTACAGGGCCTGAGTGAGCGTTTGGAAAAGGCGCAAAATGCCGAGGACTTCTATCGTCTTGTTACTGATTTCTACAAGGCTTACGGCGTAGGCAAGCTGGGGCTAAATAAAGCCTTTCGCTTGGATCATAAGCAGGGTGAGGTGGAGCTGGTGCCCATTTCCAATACCGAGCTTATTACCTTCGACGACCTTATCGGTTACGAGCGTCAGAAAAAGACCTTGCGCGAGAATACGGAGGCCTTTGTAGAGGGTCGTCCGGCTAATAATGTACTGCTTTTTGGTGATAGCGGTACTGGTAAATCCAGCAGTATCAAGGCGCTGATGAATCAATATTACGACCAGGGCCTGCGCATGATCGAGATTTATAAGCATCAATTCCAGGACCTGTCCGCGATTATTGCTCAAATCAAGAGCCGCAATTATCGCTTCGTCATCTATATGGATGACCTTTCCTTTGAAGAGTTCGAGACGGAGTATAAATATCTAAAGGCGATTATCGAGGGCGGACTCGAGGTACGCCCGAGCAATATTCTGATTTACGCCACCAGCAATCGTCGTCACCTGATTAACGAGACCTGGAAGGACCGTAATGACGTAACGCATAATGAGGGTATTTATAAGTCCGATACGATGCAGGAGAAGCTGAGCCTCGTGAACCGTTTTGGCTGCACGATTTACTATGGTCAGCCCGATCAGAATGAGTTCTATAATATCGTCATTGAGTTGGCACGTAAGGCTGGTATTACGCTAAGTGACGCGGAGCTGTGTGCGGAGGCGAAAAAGTTTGAGTTGAACCATGGTGGTGTATCCGGGCGCACGGCACAGCAATTTATTAATTTCATGCTGGGAGTAAGGGTTCAGTAGTATTAACCCATGCTCGCATAGAAATTTACTATGGTGCTTCTGCTTCAAGCTTGAATTTAAGCTAGAGGGAAAATATTAATTTGGAAATTTTTTATAAATAGCTTGCTTTAGATGGCGCTATGTGGTACAATCATGTAGTGTTAATATCTTAACGATGAAACTAATCTGTTCTAATGTAAAGTGAGGTGTAAAGAATGAAAGAAAAGATTCATCCCAACTACGGTGAAGTTACTGCTACCTGTGCATGTGGTGCTAAATTTGTAACCGGCAGCACTAAAAAGGAGATTCGCGTGGATGTTTGCTCTAAATGCCATCCATTCTTCACTGGTCAACAACGTAACGTTGCTGCTCGCGGCCGTATTGAAAAATTCAACAAGCGCTACAACAAAGAACAATAATCACTATATATACAGCAGAGCAGCTTAAAAACTGCTCTGCTGTATTTATTTCTAGCTATAGTAATCGTGTATAAGGCATCATCTGCTTCACAAAACCTCATCGACGTACTTCTAGTACGCCTTCTTCGGTTTTGCTCGCATCTAATACCTTCTCCACGATTTGACGAGATTTTTGGTTTTTGGATAAAAAATTGATATACGTTAGCTATTCTGTATATCGTTACAAATATATTGTTATCGAACTTTAGCTTACGCAAATCGCGTAGGTAGTACCAGATACGAGTAATTGCGACAAGCTACGACCCATGTGGTCACAAGCGTAGCGACGTGAGCACATGCTGGTCGCGCTGTACCCTTGGGTGCGACGGCGTACTGGAGGTACGTCTAGGAGCAATTGTGAAGTAGATGGTGCTAGATACGCGATTTAGGAGACAAACATGAGTTGCAAAAAAACTAATGTTGGGGGGCAGGCAGTAATAGAGGGCGTCATGATGCGCGGCGTAGACAAGGTAGCCGTAGCTGTGCGCCAGCCTAACGGGGAAATCGCAGTAGACGTGAAGCCCGTCAGCAGCCTCCGCGATAAATATCCGATTTTGAAAAAACCGCTGCTTCGCGGCGTTATTGCTTTATTTGAATCACTACACGATGGTATGAAGGCACTGGCCTATTCTGCGCAAATCAGTGGGGATGAGGATGAGCAGCTATCTGACAAGGAGATGGCGCTGACTATCCTGACCTCAGTGGCATTGGCAATTGGCCTTTTTATCGTGGTGCCGACCTGGTCCATGCGTTTTCTGCATTCCCTGACCAATGAGCCCATGCTGCTGAATTTGGCTGAGGGTGTGCTGCGTATGCTGATTTTCCTCGCCTATATTGCTGCTATTTCCTCGATGGAGGATATTCAGCGCGTTTTCCAATACCATGGCGCTGAACATAAGACGATTTATACCTACGAAGCAGGTCTGCCGCTAGAGGTAGAGAATGTGCGCCCCTTTAGCACGCTGCACCCGCGCTGCGGTACAAACTTTTTGATGATTGTCATGCTGATAAGCATGTTTATTTTTACCTTCCTGGGCTGGCCAAGTCTCTTAGAGCGCATTGCTTCCCGCGTGGTGCTGATGCCGGTGATTGCGGGCGTCAGCTATGAGCTGATTCGCTTCGCAGGTGCGCATGCGGAAAATAGTTTGGTGCATGCCTGCATTATGCCTGGACTACTTTTGCAGAAGCTGACTACCCGTCAGCCTGATGATAGTCAGATTGAGGTGGCGATTGCGTCGCTTAAGGCTGTGTTACCTCCGGAAGAAGAGGAGCACGCTGAGGAAAATTAGAAGAGAGGCTCCCCTTAAAAGGGGAGCTGGCGCCGAAGGCGACTGAGGGGTTAATGAAAGCATTTATCTTAGTAAAAGAGAGATGCAAACGAAACTAAAACCTTCCGCCTCGCTACGCTTGGCACCTCCCCTTTAAAGGGGAGGCTTGCCTACTAAGTTAGTTACTATATTATTTTACAAGGAGAACTCTATGCTCGACAAACTGCAAGCTATTGAAGATAGATACCTGGATCTGGAAGCGAAGATCAGCGACCCGGAGGTTATTGCCGACCAAGCTAATTGGCAGAAAGCTACGAAGGCTCATGCCAAGCTGGAGCCCATCGTAACTGCGTACCGCGAGTACCGCGATATGTGCGCTGCGCGCGATGAAGCAGATGAGATTTTGCGCGCAAACGAGGACGAGGAGCTCGTAGAGATGGCCAAGGAAGAGCTGAAGGAGCTCAAGCCGCAAATCGAGGAGTATGAGCAACGCCTGACGATTCTCCTTCTGCCCTCCGACCCGAATGATGACAAGAATGTTATCGTGGAGATTCGCGGCGGTGCTGGTGGCGAGGAGGCAGCTCTCTTCGCGGGTGTGCTCTTTAGAATGTACCTGCGCTATGCGGAGACGCGCGGCTGGAAGGTGGAGGTTATGGACTCCAATCCGACGGAGCTGGGCGGCTTCAAGGAGGTCGTTTTCCAAATTAATGGCGATGCCGTATATAGCCGCATGAAATTTGAGAGTGGCGTACATCGCGTGCAGCGTGTGCCTGAGACTGAGTCCCAGGGCCGTGTGCATACTTCTACTGTGACGGTAGCAGTTCTGCCCGAAGCGGAAGAGGTGGATGTGGAGATTAACCCCGCGGACCTGCGCATTGATACGTATCGCGCTGGTGGTGCAGGTGGTCAGTACGTTAATAAAACCGAGTCCGCTGTGCGCATGACGCATATTCCTACTGGTATTGTGGCGCAGTGCCAGGATGAAAAGTCCCAGCTAAAGAACCGTGAGAAATGCCTGCGCGTGCTGCGTGCGCGCATTCTTGAGAAGGCGCAGGAAGAGCAGCGTGCTGCTACCGCCGAGGATCGTAAGAGCCAGGTGGGCACGGGCGACCGCTCCGAACGCATCCGTACCTACAATTATCCGCAGGGTCGCGTGACGGACCATCGCATTGGTTTGACGCTGCATAAGCTGGAGCAGATTGTGAACGGCGATATGGATGAGCTGATGGATGCACTGATTACCGCTAAACAGAGCGAGCAATTAAAACAGTTGAAATAAGACAGGTGAATAAAAATGGCGAACACTGTCTGGACGATTATGAAAATTTTAAACTGGACGAAGCAGTACTTTGAAGCGAAGGGCGTGGAAAATCCCCGCCTGGATGCCGAAGTACTGCTTTGTGCTGTCTTAAAGTGCCAACGTATTACGCTGTATGTGGATTTTGAACGTCCCTTGAGCGAGGAGGAACTGACGCAAATGCGCGAGTATGTGCAGCGTCGCGGCAATTTTGAGCCCTTAGCCTATATTTTGGGTGAGCGCGCCTTCATGCGTAATAGCTTTAAGGTTAATAAAGCTACGCTGGTGCCTAGGCCCGAGACGGAGCTGCTCGTCGAGAGCATTACCCGCGTGGCGAAGCTACTAAAGCCTGCGGGAGATGTGAAAATCCTCGATATTGGTACGGGTAGCGGCGCGATTATCGTGTCGCTTCTAGATTACCTACCCGATGCAAAGGGTGTGGGCGTTGATATCAGCGTGGACGCGCTCGTAGTGGCGAAGGAAAATGCGGACCGCATCCTGAAGAAGGAGAATGCAGCTGATGCACCTACGCGTATCGGTTTCGTGCGCAGTGATGTCTTTAGTAAGCTGCCGCTGGAGAAAAAATTCGACGTTATCGTTAGCAATCCGCCCTATATTCCGGCTGCGGATATTGCTGGTCTTGATAAGGATGTGCAGCAGGAGCCCAAGGGTGCGTTGGATGGCGGCGCGGATGGACTGGACTTTTATCGTCGCATTACGGCGGAGGCAGCGGCGCATCTCGAGGATGAGGGACTCCTCGCTTTTGAAATCGGCATTCATCAGGCGGAGGCAGTCTGTGAACTATGTCGTGCAGGTGGCTTTGTGAAAACAGCAGTGCGCAGGGATTATGCGGAAATTGAGCGCATGGTCTTCGCGATTAAGGCGCGCCACAATGCTACGGAAGAGGATATGGAGCGCTATGATAAAATTTTGACCGAGGCAGTGCGTGAGCTGTAGCACTCGGGAATTTAGCTCGACCTAGATGTTAATTTAGACAAGCTAAGGCAGGTTGCAGGAGCTAATTGGTTAGCTTTAAGCGAGCATCAATGCCTGGGAAATAAGCTAGATAACTCTGTAAAAGAGGTTGCAAGATGGAAACTAAGTATTGGAAATTAAATGGTGATGCGCAGGATATGGCGAGCTACGCGGAGGCAGCGGCGCTGATTCGTGCAGGCGAGGTAGTGGCCTTCCCGACGGAGACAGTCTACGGGCTGGGGGCGAATGCCCTAAATCCTGAGGCGGTAGCGAAAATTTTTGCTGCTAAGGGTCGTCCTCAGGATAATCCCCTTATTGTGCATATCGCGCGCAAGGAGGATATTCTGCCGCTGACAACGGGGTTGAACGCGAATGCGCGCAAAATCATGGAGCACTTTATGCCGGGACCGCTGACGATTATTGTACCGAAGGCGGAGATTATCCCCGATGTGACGAGCGCAGGGCTCGACACTGTGGGCGTACGCTTCCCGATTAATCAATATGCTCAGGAATTTATCCGCGCGTGTGGCTGCCCTATTGCGGCACCGTCTGCGAATATTAGCGGACGTCCGAGCCCGACTAACGCGCAGGACGTGCTGGAGGATATGCGCGGTAAGGTGGCTGGCATTCTCGACGGCGGCAGCTGTGGTGTGGGCTTGGAGTCCACGGTGGTGGATACCACAAGTCCGATTCCAACTATATGTAGGCCGGGCGGTGTGACTTACGAGATGCTGACGGAGGTACTGGGCGCAGTCGAGATTGACCCAGCGCTTGCAGGTGACCCGAGCTTGAAGCCGAAGGCGCCGGGAATGAAGTACCGTCACTACGCGCCAGCGGAGCCCGTGTATCTACTAGAGGGAGAGGCGGTGGCGCAGCTGCCAGAATTAGTTAGCAAGGCACTTACGCACGGTCTACGCGTGGGCGTGCTCTGCGAGAGCGTGCTGACGGCGAGCCTGCCTGAAAGTGACGCGCTCGTGCTCTCTACCTGGGGAAGCTCAAAAGAGCAGCTTGCAGCGGAGCTCTTTTATTTATTGCGAGATTTCGATAGAACTAGGCCCGATGTAATTCTCGCTCAAGGCGTGAGCGAAGAGGGGATGGGACTCGCAATTATGAACCGTTTGCGTAAGGCTGCGGGTTACCAGATTATAACACTAGAAAATAATGCTTTAGTAATGAAAAATGGTAAACAATTACCTGATTTTATGGTACAATAAGCTTAATTATAGGCTGCGAGTAGGCGGCCAATGTACGGGGAGGAATAATTTATGAAAATCGCAATTGGTTGTGACCACGGTGGCTTCCATCTGAAGGAACATATCAAAAAATATTTGACCGATAAGGGTATCGAGGTTGTGGACCATGGCACTTACAGCGAGGAGAGCGTGGATTATCCTGATTTCGCTGAAAAGCTGTGCAAGGATATTACGAGCGGCGAGAGCGGTGCAGAGCGTGGCATTTTGATTTGCGGTACTGGTATTGGTATTTCTATCGCTGCAAATAAATGCAAGGGCATTCGTGCAGCACTGTGCGCTGATGTTTTCTCTGCGAAGATGAGCCGCGAGCATAATAATGCGAATGTGCTGTGCATGGGCGAACGCACTACTGGTGTTGGCTTGGCTGAGATGATTACTGACGCATGGTTGGAGACGGAGTTTGCAGGCGGACGGCATCAGCGTCGCGTGGACAAAATTATGGCTCTTGAGAAATAAGACAGCGTATAAGGCATCATCTACTTCACAATTTTTCGTCGACGTACCTCCAGTACGCCTTCCTCAAAATTGCTCGTATCTAATACCTTCTCCGCTGTCTTGGAAATAGAATTATAGAATGGTATTTTGATAATAATATTTAAAGTTGAAGCTTTGTTGGAAAGAAGATAATTTAATGGCTATGGAAAAAGATAATTTCACTCATCAAGTAGTGAGCGAGCTCACCGCTGCGGCGGAGGAGCTTATCAGCGTGGCGCAGCCACGCCAGGGACAGATTTTTCTCCTGGGCTGCAGTACCAGTGAGGTGCTGGGTAAAAAAATCGGCACCGGTGGTAGCAGCGAGGTTGCCGTAGCCATGTTTAAGGCCCTCAAGGCTGTGTGCGATGCACATGGACTGTTTTTGGCTGTACAATGCTGCGAGCACTTGAATCGTTCCCTTGTTATCGATGCGCCCTGTCAGGAGCGCTATAACTTTGATGAGGTAACCGTGCGCCCCATTGCTCATGCGGGTGGCGCTATGGGTACTGCTGCTTATGAAAATTTTGCAGCTCCCGTTATGGTGGAACGAGTAGTTGCCCATTTGGGCTTGGATATTGGCCAGACGCTGATTGGCATGCACCTGAAAAGGGTGGCAGTGCCGGTCCGTTTGCAATATAAGCAAATTGGCGAAGCGGTGTTGACTGCTGCCAAGACACGCCCGCCACTGATTGGCGGGCCCCGCGCTGCTTATGAAGATGACCGCCCATAATAATCCATCTGCTTCACAAAACCTCCTAGACGTACTTCTAGTACGCCTTCGCACCCAAGGGTACAGCGCGACCAGCATGTGCTCACGTCGCTACGCTTGTGACCACATGGGTCGTGGCTTGTTGGTTTTGCTCGCATCTGAATCATTCTTGACGGTCATTGGTTCGAAGAAGCGTAACTGTTTTATTTTCTTTAGGAGGGACTTAAAATGAATCTTGAAAAACTGGCTGTAGTTGACCCCGAAATTGATGCGATTATCCATGAAGAATTGGGTCGTCAACGTAACAAAATTGAATTGATTGCCTCTGAAAACTTCGTTACTCCCGCAGTAATGGAGGCTATGGGCACTATCCTCACCAATAAATATGCTGAGGGCTATCCGGGACACCGTTATTATGGCGGCTGCGAATATGTGGACAAGGTAGAGACTCTGGCTATTGAACGTGCGAAGGAATTATTCGGCGCTAAATTTGCTAATGTTCAACCTCACTGCGGTGCTAGTACTAATATGACCATTTATTTTGCATTCCTGAAGCCTGGCGACACTATGCTGGGTATGGACTTGTCCCAAGGCGGCCATCTGTCCCATGGATCCCCGGTTAATATCTCCGGTACCTATTATAATGTAGTGCATTATGGCGTAAATCCGGAAACCGAAATGCTGGACTATGAGGCTTTGGAAAAGCTCGTAAAAGAGCATCATCCGAAGCTGGTTGTAGCAGGTGCAAGCGCTTATCCGCGCATTATCGATTTTGAGCGCATTGCTAATATTGCTCATGAAAATGGCGCAATGCTCTTAGTTGATATGGCGCATATCGCAGGCCTTGTTGCTGCAGGTCTGCATCCGTCCCCGGTTCCCTATGCTGATTTTGTAACCACCACTACTCATAAAACTCTGCGTGGTCCTCGTGGCGGCATTATCCTCACTAACAACGAGGAATATGCTAAGAAAATCAATAAGGCTGTATTCCCCGGCCTGCAGGGTGGACCGCTGATGCATGTGATTGCTGCAAAGGCTGTTGCTTTCGGCGAAGCTCTGAAGCCTGAGTTCAAGGAATATCAGGAAAATATTGTGAAAAATGCTAAGGCCTTTGCTGAGGGCCTGAAGGCAGAGGGCTTCCGTCTGGTATCCGGTGGTACCGATAACCATCTGATTTTGGTTGACGTTCGCAATAAGAACCTGACCGGTAAGGAAGCAGAGCACCTGCTGGATGCAGTAGGAATTACCTGCAATAAAAATACCATCCCCTTTGACCCCGCTAGTCCCTTCGTAACCAGCGGTATCCGTCTGGGCACTCCGGCAGCTACTACCCGTGGCTTCAAGGAGGAGGACTTCAAGGAGGTAGCAGCTATCATGGGTCTGGTACTTAATAACCCGACTGATGAGGCTAAACAAGCAGAAGCAGCAGCTCGCGTAGCGGCTCTCTGTGCTAAATACCCCATGTACCCCAATATTAAATAATTTTCGCTTTTCATTATGTAACAGAAAGGATGCTTTCTATGCAGATTACAGTTGTTAACCATCCGCTTTTGCAAGTAAAAATGAGCGTTCTCCGCGACAAGAATACTGATTGTCCTACCTTCCGCCGTGTGATTGGCGAGGTAGCAATGCTGTTGACCTTCGAGGTTACGAAAAATATTCCGCTCGAAAGATACACCGTTACTACGCCGCTGGCCGATACTCTGGGCCATCGCATTAATGGTACGGTCAATGTCATCCCCATCCTGCGCGCAGGTCTGGGCTTTCTCGACGGCGTTTTGAGTGTGCTGCCCGAGGCTAATGTTGGTCCTATCGGCATGGCTCGTGACGAGGAGACACTGGAGCCTGTGGAATATTACTGCAAGATTCCTAAGGATTTGAACGCTTATAATATCGTGGTTGACCCCATGCTGGCAACGGGTGGTAGTGCTGTAGCTGCTATTAATCAATTGAAAAAGCGTGGCCTGAAAAATATCATCTTTATGTGCCTGGTAGCTGCTCCAGAGGGTGTAAAACGCCTGAACGAAGCTCATCCTGAGGTTGAGATTATTGCTGCTGCTTTAGATGATCACCTGAATGACAAAGGCTATATCGTGCCCGGTCTGGGTGATGCTGGTGACCGTATTTTTGGTACGGTTTAAGCAAATGGCTGAGCTAGAGCGTCCCAGCTGGGATGAATATTTTATGGAAATAGCACAGGTGGTGAGCAAGCGCTCCACCTGCTTGCGCCGTAGCGTAGGTGCAGTGATTGTCAAAAATCGCCAGATTGTTGCCACAGGATACAATGGAACGCCGAAGGACCTGCCGCATTGCGCTGAAGTAGGCTGTCTGCGTGAGCAGCTGAAGGTGCCTTCGGGCAAGAATCATGAGCTATGTCGTGGCATTCATGCGGAGCAGAATGCAGTGGTGCAGGCTGCCTATCACGGTGTTTCTGTGAACGGGGGCACGTTGTATTGTACCCATCAGCCCTGTGTTGTGTGCACGAAAATCCTCATTAATGCAGGTATTAAGCGTATTGTTTATGCTAATCCCTATCCGGATAAGCTGGCTGAGGATATGATGCGTGCTAGTGGCATTCAAATAGACATTTTTCATAAGGAATAAATTAAAAATATGAATTAAAAGCTTCCTGTAGGCATTATAGCCCATAGGAAGCTTTTGCTTTGCGTTAAAGAATTCAACTTATTATATTTTTCGATGAGGAATGTTATTTTCTAGTGACTCGAACTCAGCAATGGCAGGATTTATTAAGCTGATATAATATTTAGCTACTTCCTCAGGTGTGTGCTTCATGTTTTCCTTGAGCCACCAACGAACCATACCTACGAAGCTGCTGGCTATATAAGAGGCAATAAATTCTTCTGGGATAGCTTTTATAAAACTAGCTTCTGAGCCTTGAAGAACAATACGCAGATTGGCTTGAATGTATTCTCGAAAAAAACGAAGGAAAAGGTTGCCATCATCATAAGTGATAATTCCCCAGTAATACTTACGCTTATCTCTCAAATGGTAAAGAATATGGGCAATGCGATTCTCTGCATTTTGGGGTAATTCAGAAAAATTATGGGTGGAACAGGGAGGGATGGTGTGACTGAAGATATGCTTAAAGAGCATGAGACACATCTTGCGCGCTAGGTCATCTTTAGTCTCAAAATGAGCATAGAAGGTACTGCGCCCGATATTGGCTGCATCTATGATATCCTTAACACTGATTTTTTCATAGCTATATTTGGCCATGAGCTCGACAAAAGCATCAAAAATCGCTTGTCGAGTTTTTAGCTGGCGTCTGTCCATAGTTTTGCTCCTCTTTATTATACTTTATAGTACTTTGATATTTATATTTTATGCTGTCGAGCAGAATATTTCAATTTTATTGTAGTACATTTTGGTGTGTTTGTTCAATATCTAACATGATGAAATTTCTGTGTCTGGTCATTTTTGTGCTTATAGCTTAAGATAAAATCATAGTTAATGATATATATAGCCTAAGACAAAGAAAGGAGCAGGCAAGATGGATACCTTAAAGGAACTGCAAGCAGTAAGACCGGTTATTGGTAGAAGAATACATATTGTTGAGGGTACTGAAAAAGAATGGTTGCTGCCTGTGGAGCAATTAGTGGTAGGCGATATTGTACGTGTTAAGGCTGGGGAACGCATGCCGGCAGATGGTGTAGTGATTAAAGGAGTAAGTTTGGTGAGTAAAAGAGCTGTGAATAGAATTATGCCTAGCTTTGTAAAGAAAGAGGCTGGTGCGAAGGTGCAGGCGGGCACGATTAATGCCACTGCTACGCTGGAGATTAAGGTTACTAGCGATTGGCAGCACTCTGGTTTTGAGCAAAGACTGGAGCAGGCTCGCGCAGAGTACGATCGCATGAGCTGCTGGGATAAGCTATGGAGTCATCTTACTGAGGAATATCAACCTAGCTATAGTATGAAATAAAAAATGAGGCCCTGTACCTTCGCACGTACAGGGCCTTATTTTTTAGGGGAAAGGAAGTTTTTTGTCTGTTGCTGTATTATGTTTAGTTTTGAAAGGATTTAGTTTAGTAAATGAGTTAGGATAGGTTATTTAGCGGGAGCCGCGGGGCACGCAGGTGCTACAGGGCAGTCAGGACGGGGGCCGGGATGCATGGGCCCATGGCCTTGGAAATGCTTGCCATCTTGGGGACCATGACCGCGGAAGTGTTTGCCATCTTTAAGCGGGCTCGGTTTTAGAGGGCGGTTAGCGCGTACGGCTTCGCGTTGCTCCGGTGTCATGTTTTGCAGTTTAGCACGACGTGCTTCGCGTTGTGCCATGTCCTCTTTAATGAAGGCTTCAACTTCAGCCTTCTGTTCGGGCGTTAATTTAGACATTGTTTCTTTAGCGCGTTGGTCGTGGCGCTCCTGACGAGCTTTTTCAATCTCGGCACGGCGTTCTTCACGTTCCTTTTGCCATTTTTCGTGAGCCTCCCGGCGCTGTTCGGGAGTCATTTTTTCCCATTCAGCGCGGCGTTTTTCCATTTCTGCACGTTGCTCAGGGCTCATCTTGCGGAAGTCCTTATGATGACGGCCCATGCCTTCGCGCGGACCACGGCATTCCTGCGGTGCGGGGCAATCAGTACGGCCTTCGGCCAGAATGCAGTTTACGCGCTCCTTCATAGTAGGCTTTTGTGCCTCGTCATTGGTTGCTGCGAAAGCAGTTGCGCAGAGAGCGGTTAAAACGGTACCAGCGATTAAAACCTTTTTCATATTCAACATGTTAGTCACTCCTTATCTGTACTATACTTATAAAAATTATCTTTAAACTTGCTTGAGCTCGCAGGAGCTCTTTTTTTGTTGCTCCCTTGACTTGTCTACATTGTACAGGATGTTTATGACGATTTTATGTCTTTTTGGGCAAATTTAGCGGAAATTTTTGCCATATTTTCAACACAATTTTCTAGTATGCTATAATATAACTAGAGGTGGCTTTGTTAATGAACTGGTATGTTAGTAGCAAGCATGCTTTGTGTAAGATAGATGAGCGAGGTGAAAATAATGAAAAAAATTTTAATCGCTGATGATAATAAGCAGATTACAATGATTCTTTCGAGCTATGTAAAAAAAGAGGGCTATGAGCCTGTGGTAGCGCTGGATGGTCAGGAGGCACTGGATAAATTTAATGCTCTGGCGCCGGAAATCGTCATGGTGCTGCTCGATGTAATGATGCCTAAGGTGGATGGCTTCGAGGTGTGCAGTCGTCTGCGCCAGACCTCTATGGTTCCGATTATCATGATCACGGCGCGCGGTGAGGACTACGACCGTATTATGGGCCTCGATATCGGGGCGGACGACTATGTGGTGAAGCCCTTTAGCGCAAGTGAGGTGATGGCTCGCGTGCGTGCGGTGCTGCGCCGTCTGCAGGTGCAGGAGCCTAGTGCAGCGAGTGCGGAGAATTCTAAAAATACCTTTCGCTATGATAATCTTTTCATTAATCTTGATAAATACGAGGTGGAGATTGCGGGCGAAGATGTGCCGCTGACGAAAAAGGAGATTGAACTTCTGTGGACCTTAGCTAAAAATCAGACGAAGGCCTTCAGCCGCGATAATCTTTTAGATAGTATTTGGGGCTATGATTATTTTGGCGACAGTCGCACAGTGGACTCACATATTAAGCGTTTGCGCGCGAAACTCGATAAATATGAGCATGCAAATTGGGAAATCAAGACAATTTGGGGCGTTGGCTATCGATTTGAGGGCAAGGCCTAAATGCAAGAGGTAGATTATGAAAAATAAAATCGCATTGAAGCTGATGCTGTATTTTACGAGCCTGCTTGTGGTTTTTGGCATTATTATCGGCGGTGTGTTCTACCAATTTTTTAAGGAGCACACTGTTGAATTAAAGAAGAAGGCCATGATGGCGCAGGCTAGACGCATTGCAGCGACGATTAGCACTAATTTGCCCATTTTGGAGCGCAACCATGGCGAGGGCTTTGCGAAAAGTAATTTTATCAATTTTATCGATAATCTGAATCAGGAAATCGTCTGGGTTGTGGATAGCGAGCGCAATCTGAATGTGAATAAGGAGCGTCTGCAGCGTCGTGGTAAGCAGCGTATGCAGGAGCATCATGGTGATGGCGCTGTGGCGCGGATGCCACAGCAAAGTCCGCCCAAGAATCCGAAGGACGCATATACTAAGCTGCCAGAGCATATTCGCGAGGATGTTGAGAAGTGCTTTACCAAGGGAGAAAGATTTGCTGTTGAGGATTATAACCCTTGGCTGGGTGGCATAATGCTGACTGTAGGCGAGCCTGTTTACGATACAGATGGCAAGGTGAAGGCCGTGGTCATCATGCATTCGCCAGTGCAGGGGCTGCGTGACGCCGTTTGGGATGGGCTAAAGATACTGTGGATTAGCCTTTTAGTAGCGCTTGTTTTGGGCCTCGTTTTGAGTATTATCTTTAGCTGGCGTTTTACGAAGCCGTTGAATACAATGAAGGATAATGCGGAACGGCTGGCGGAGCGCGATTATGGGGTGCGCAATGAGCTCAAGCAGGAAGACGAGGTTGGTGAGCTGGCGCGTACGTTGGACGTTCTGGCCGAGCGTCTCGAGCTGGCAGACGCCGAGAGCCAGAAGCTGGAGAAACTGCGCCGTGAGTTCATCGCGAATATTTCCCACGAGCTGCGCACGCCGGTGACGGTTATTCGTGGTAGTCTCGAGGCATTGCGCGATGGCGTGGTCACGGAAAAAGAGGATGTGGAGGAATTCCACGAGCAGATGTACAAGGAAAGTCTCTTTTTGCAGCGGCTGATTAATGATTTGCTAGACCTGTCGCGTTTGCAGAATACGGATTTCCCAATTGAGAAGGCGCCCTTGAATCTGTGTGATGTGGTGCAGGATGCCGTGCGCGGCTCGCGCCGTATGGGCCTTGAAAAGCAGCTGGAAATTAAGTCCGAGCTGGATAAGGAGGTCTATATGCTGAATGGTGACTATGGACGCTTGCGCCAGATGCTGATGATTTTCCTGCATAATAGTATTAAGTTTTCGCCGGAGAAGAGTAGCATTGAGGTGCAGCTCAGTGGTAATAAGCTTATGCTGATTGACCATGGCTGTGGTATGAAGGCAGAGGATGTGCCGCATGCTTTCGACAGATTTTATAAGGCTCGCAATGAACAGAATAAGAGTGGCAGTGGCCTGGGGCTTGCAATTGCGAAGCAGATTGCGCTGCGTCACGAGATGGAGCTGGAGCTAGCGAGTGAAGAAGGCGTGGGCACGACTATTACGGTGCTGCTACCCGAGGCACTTATTATTAAGGAGTAAAGAGATGGAGCAGAAGATAAAGGCAGAAATAAAATATGGTTGCGCGGGCCTCGTGGCTGTCATTAGCGGTGGCACGTCGGGCATTGGTCTTAGTGCGGCGGCAAAGCTAGCGGCCGAGGGGGCGCAGGTGTACATCCTGGGGCGTAATGCGAAGCGGGGAGCAGCAGCCTGTGCCGAGCTGGAGCGGGCTGTAGCTGCAGGGGGCAGCGTGCACTTTATTCCCTGTGATGTTACGAGTAGTGGTTCTTGTAAGGCAGCAGTGGCACAAATAGGTGCACTGGAGCGTGAGCGTATGGGAAAAGCGCAGCCGTATGCTTCTTGGCAGATCGATATCCTCGTCAATAGCGCAGGCGTTTATGCTGAGGAACGCCTAGAAAATATGACGGAGGAGAGCTATGCGCAAATCATGGATACGAATGTCAAGGGAACGCTGCTCTTGACGCAGGCTTGCCTGCCGCAGATGTACGGAGGGGGCAGTATCGTGAATATTGCTTCGGATGCAGGCGTTAGTGGCAATTATGGTTGCGTGGTTTACTGTGCGTCTAAAGGTGCGATTGTTTCGCTGACGCGTGCGCTGGCCCTCGATTTAGCACCGAGCATTCGCGTGAACTGTGTGTGTCCGGCGGATGTGGATACGCCGCTGCTCGCTCGCCAGCTAGTAGATGCAAATGATGGCTACACGCTGGCAGATATGGAGCAAAGCTATCCCTTGGGGCGTATTGCGAAGGCGGAGGAGATTGCGCATGTGATTTGCAGTCTTGCTTCACCGGCCAATAGCTTTATGACAGGCAGCATTGTAGTTGTGGACGGTGGACTGACGGCTGGCTGAGAAGAGAATAGTGCACAGTCTATAGTTATCAGCTTTAAACAATAATTGCTGATTAGTGTTTTGCAACTAATATTTTATAGTTAATGATTGACGACTAGTGGCCGTTGATGGTTAATAGGTAAAAAGAAATCCCCAGAGTCAGTAATGGCTCTGGGGATTTAATCTTGTAAAGCTATTGCAAGACTCCCCTTTAAAGGGGAGCTGTCAGACGCGAAGCGGATGACTGAGAGGTTTCGTAAAGCTATTGCAACGCTTCTATTTATTTCGCAAGCTCAGCAGCGCACTCAATGAATTTTACGCCGGCAGTAGCCATTTCTTCCATGGCAGTGGCGATGGTTTCGGGAGCAATGCCGCGGCAGGCAGCCTTGTTTAAGATGACATCGAAGCCAGCAGCCTTGAGCTGCAGTACGGTGTTTTTTACGCAGTAATCGGTAGCGAGACCGCCGCAGATAACGGTGGTGATGCCGTGGCAGCGCAGGTATTCGATGGCACCGGTGGAGAGGGTATTCTTCAGGTCGTGGTAGCAGGCTCCATAAGGGTGTTTATCGATTTCGATGCCTTTGTAGATTTGAAAATCGTAGGCAGCGGGGTCAAGACCGGGGATGAAGTCAAAGCCTTTAGTGCCGATGATGGCATGCGCGGGCCAGCGGATGTCGAGGTCGGGATGGCCTTCAATCGGGGTAAGGGGAGCGTGCTCGGCGTCGCTCAGCCACAGGGCTTGCATAGTGTGTGCGTCGCGGGAGCCGAGGCGCAGGCTTGCGTATTTGGCTTGGGCGTTGAGTTCGTCTGCGATTTGGTCGCCCTCGGCTACGGGAAGCTCATCGGGGCAGAGCGGGGTGAAGGTGTTTTGGGCATCGATGTCGAAGGAAGCAATGTATTTTTTATCGGGTAGGTTCATAAGGGTGACCTTCTTTCTTTTATGGTTTGTTTTGTAATTAGTGCTATTATAGTATAAATGAGGGCGTATGGCAAGGATGGGGAAGTTAATTACTCTCGAGATATTATAATTTGCTCAATAAACTAGAAGACAAAAATAGGATTTTATAATATAATAAAGAGTTAGAACGGCGCTTTGTGCGCTTAGTTAGCTTTAAATTTGTTTTATTACATAAGATTGTAGGTGACAATTATGTCCGTAATCTTTTATTTCAGTGGCACGGGTAACTCTCTCGACGTGGCAAAGCAACTGGGCTCTGCGCTCAAGGAGTGTCGTTTGGAGCCGATGAGTGCATATTTACAGCACCCTTATCCCGTGGAGGATGAGGTAGTGGGGCTGGTGTGCCCTGTGTATTGCTTTACTCTGCCTCCGTTGGTGCAGGACTTTATTAAAAAGCTTGATTGTGTACAAGAGAAGGTTAGCCTGGCTTTGCAAAAGCCTGTTGCACAGGATGCTTCTGCGTTAGAAGGCAAGGCTGTAGCTCAGGAAGCCTCTATAAGCGAAGGCTCTTATCTAAAGGCTCAGAGCTTACCGCATTATACCTTCGGCGTTGTGACTATGGGTGGCAATCAGGGGCGTGCACTGAAGTGCATGCAGGAGCTGCTCGCTGCGCGTGACATCACGCTGGACTATGCAGCAGCGCTGATGATGCCCGATAATATTTTTAATACGCCCGAGCTGAAGGCTGCCGAAATGCTCACCGCTGCTGATCAGCGCCTTGTTAATCTGCAGGAGGCTGTGCATGCGCGTAGGCAGGACGTGAGCCAATGCCAGGAGAACTATCTCTGGAAATACATGGGCGTCTCTGGCTGCTGGTGGTATCTCAGAAATTGGTTGCACGTGGGCGAATTCACTATCGATTACGATGCTTGCGTCGGCTGTGGTCAGTGTGCGAAAATTTGCCCCGTGGGCAATATTACCATGGTTAATGGGCGGCCGAGCTTCGGCAAGGAGTGTGCCGTGTGCCTAGGCTGCGTGCATTGGTGTCCGCAGCATGCGCTGCAAATGGGCAAGGTCAATAAGCTGGGTAGCAAGCGTTATGTGAATCCTAATATTAAAATCCAGGAAATGTTTAAGCCGGAAAAATAAAATTTACCTTAATATAAAAATTGCCTAAATTAGGAGGGGAAATTATGACAAAATATAATCCTGTAAGTCCTGAATTTCTAGATGAGGTGCGCACCATTATCGGCGCGGAGAATGTTTTCACCGATCCTGAGAAGCTGGACATGTATAAAACTGACGAGGAGTATGATCCGCGTCGCTTCCGTGTGCCGGAGGCTGTAGTGCGCCCGGGTACGCCGGAGGAAATCGCTGCGATTGTGAAGCTGTGCAATAAGTACATGGTGCCCATCACTGTACGCAGTGGCGGTACGAGCCTGGCTGATGGTGCCATCGCTGTCTGCGGCGGCATTATCCTCCTGATGGAGCGTCTAAATAAGGTAATTGAGATGAATACCGAGGGCATGTACATCATTGCTGAAGCAGGTGTGCGTACAGTGGACATTCAAAAAATGGCTAATGAAGCAGGCTTCCTCTATGCGGGCGACCCCTGCAGTGCTGAGTCCTGCATGATTGGCGCGAATCTGGCGACGAATGCGGGTGGCAATAAGGCAGTGCGCTATGGCGTAACCCGTAACCAGGTTTATGGCCTCGAGATGGTTACTCCAGAGGGCGAAATCGTCGAGGTAGGCGCACGCCTGAAAAAATGCTCCACTGGCTATTGCATGGAGCAGCTCGTGATGGGCAGCGAGGGCACGCTGGGCATTATTACGAAGGTTACCCTGAAGCTGCAGCCCATGCCTCCGTATCGCTTTGACGTGCTGGCAGTTTTCGAGGACCCGCATATGGCACTGAGCCTTGTGGCGAAAATTAATAAGGCTGGTATTAATCCCACCAGCATCGAGTACATGGATAATTCCTATGTGCGCGCAACGGCTGACTATATCGAGTTCAAGGGTGCGCCGCATTATGAAACTGGTATTTATGTCATCGTTACGGTTGAGACCTTCACTGAGGAAGAGCTTGACACGAAGATGGAGCAGCTGAGCGATCTGTGCGAGGAAGCAGGTGCTGTGGATGTGCTCGAGGCAGATGACCGCATCTGGTCCATGCGCCGCAATTGTCAGGAGTCCATTAGCCTCGTGAGCAAGGTATCACTGACGGATGACGTCGTAGTTCCGGTTGATAAAATTGCAGCGACGATTAAAGAGCTGATGCTGATCAGCGAAAAATATCCGTTCCCGATTCCTGTTAAGGTTAATGCGCATATTGGCGACGGTAACCTGCATCTGGTGCTGTGCAAATGCGATATGACGGATGAGGATTGGGAAAAATATGTGCATGAGTTCCATGAGGAGGCTTATGCCTATGTTTATGCTCAAGGCGGTCGTTTGGCTGGCGAGCATGGTATCGGCGCGAAGAAGTTAACTTATATGGAAGAGTTTACGCCGGCTGGGGAGCTGGAGTTGATGAGAAAAATTAAGAGGGCTTGGGATCCTAACTTGATTCTCAATCCTGGCAAAATTTTTAATGCATAAGCGAGCGTCTGACGAGTATTTTAAGAAATAGATATAGTAAGATTTAGAAAGAGAGCAGAAGATAATGTCCGTATATAATTCAGTGAATGCTGAGTTTATAAATGAGCTTTGTTCCGTTGTTGGCGACGCGTACGTCTACACGGATGCGGAGACGCTGGATAAATATAAGACCGATGAGGAAACGGATGAGCGCTGCTTCCACCTGCCGGATGTAGTAATCGCCCCCGCGAGTGCGGAGGAAATTGCAGCTGTGATGAAGCTCTCCAATAAGTACCTCATCCCCGTAACCGTGCGCGGTGGTGGTAGTGGCATCGTGGATGGCGCCATCGCCGACCAAGGCGGCCTCATTATCCTGATGGAGCGCCTGAATAAAATCATCGAGCTGAATGCTGAGGGCATGTACCTTATCGCGCAGGCAGGTGTGCGCACTGTGGATATTCAAAAAATGGCTAATGAAGCCGGATTTCTGTACGCAGGTGACCCCTGCAGCGCTGAATCCTGTCAAATTGGCGGCAATCTGGCGACGAATGCGGGTGGCAATAAGGCAGTGCGCTATGGTGTAACGCGCAATCAAGTCTACTCTGTGCAAATCGTTACTCCTGAGGGCGAGATTGTGGACCTGGGTGCACCGCTGAAAAAGTGCAGCACTGGCTACTGCATGGAGCAGCTCGTTATTGGCAGTGAGGGTACACTGGGCATTATTACGCAGGTAACCTTGAAGCTACAGCCCCTGCCGCCCTACCGTCTCGATATGCTGGCTGTATTTACCGACCCAGTGGCAGCGATGAGTGTGGTGCCGAAGGTGGCGAAGGCGGGCATCAACCCGACGAGTATTGAGTACATGGATAACCCCAATGTGCGCACGACGAGCCAATTTTTGGAATTCGAGGGTGCGCCACATAAGGAAGAGGGCATCTACGTTATCTTCACTATTGAAACCTTCACCGAAGACGAGCTTGATATGAAGATGGAGCAGCTCAATGATATTTGTGAGGAATGTGGTGCGATTGACGTACTGGAGGCCGATGACCGTATCTGGGCAATGCGCCGCAATTGCCTCGAGTCCGTGCGCCTTGTGAGCCTCGTATGCACGACGGACGACGTGGTGGTACCAGTGGACCAGATGAGCGAGACCGTGAAGCATATTATCGCTACAGTAGCGAAGTATCCCTTCCCCCTGCGCATTAATGCGCATATCGGCGACGGCAATCTGCATATCGTGCTGTGCAAGATGGACCTTACGGACGAGGAGTGGGAGGATAATCTTGCACGCTTCACGCAGGAAATCTACACCTATGTGTATGCGCATGGCGGGCGCCTTAGCGGAGAGCACGGCATTGGCGCGAAGAAGAGTCACTTCATGGAGCAGTTTACGCCGGTTGGGGAGTTGGAGTTAATGAAACGCATTAAGAGGGCTTGGGATCCGAATAATATACTCAACCCTGGGAAGGTAATACATATCTAATATAATATAATATAAATTTAAATAATAAAAATATAGTAGCAAAATGTAGTATGGAAAGGAAAAAGAAAAAAATTATGACCAAATTCAATCCCGTAACTGAAGAACTTTTAGCCGAGCTGCGCGCAGCGCTGGGCGCAGAAAATGTAAAAAATGATGCCGAAACTCTCGAGCGTTATAAGACCGACGAGGAGCCGGACCCGCATTACCATCACCTCCCTGAGGTAGTAGTACTGCCCGGCTGCACTGAAGAGGTAGCTGCTGTCATGAAATTGGCTAATAAATACCTCGTGCCGGTAACCCCGCGTAGTGCTGGTACCAGTGTTTCCTGCGGTGCAATCCCCGTATGCGGCGGCATTGTGCTCCTGATGGAACGCATGAACAAAATCATCGAAATGAATACCGACGCTATGTACATGATCGTAGAAGCAGGTGCGCGCACTGTAGAAATTCAACAAATGGCTAATGACGCTGGCTTCCTCTACGCAGGTGACCCTTGCAGTGCAGATAGCTGCCTCATCGGCGGTAACATCGCAACTAATGCCGGTGGCAACAAGGCTGTACGCTATGGCACCACCCGCCACCAGGTATACTCCATCGAGGTTGTAACCCCGACGGGCGAAATCGTAGAATTGGGCAATCGTCTGAAGAAATGCTCCACTGGCTATTGCCTGGACCAATTGGTAATGGGTAGCGAAGGTACCCTGGGCATCATCACCAAGGCAACGCTGAAGCTGCTGCCGCTGTGCCCCTATCGCCTCGACATCCTTGCCATCTTCACCGATGTGCAAAAGGCTGTAGACCTCGTGCCCGCATTGATTAAAGCAGGCCTGAATCCCACCAGCGTAGAATTCATGGATAATGGCTTTGTTCGTGCTGCTAGCGACTATGCAGAGCTGCGTCTGCCTCATTATGAGGACGGCAGCTATGTTATCGTTACTGTGGAAACCTTCAGCGAGGACGAGCTTGACATGAAGATGGAGCAGCTGGACGAGATTTGCACTGCTTGTGGTGCTACTGACGTTGTTGAAGCTGATGAGCGCGTTTGGAAGGTGCGCCGTAGCTGCCTTGAGGGCTCCAAGGCGCTGAGCAAGGTTTCTACCTCCGACGACCTCGTTGTGCCCATTGACCAAATCGCAATTTGCCTGAACCACCTGATGGAGGTTTCCAAGCAATATGATTTCGAATGCATGTGCTTGGCGCATGCTGGCGACGGCAACCTGCACTTCAACTGCTTGAAGATGGATATGAGCGATGAAGAGTGGGAGAAGCAGCTGGCTGAATTCCACAAGATTTGCTATAAATATGTGTACAGCATCGGCGGTCGTCTCTCCGGCGAGCATGGTATCGGTGCGAAGAAGCTGCATGCGCTGGCTGAGTACTGCGACCCGGTAGAGATGTCCATCATGCAGACCATCAAACGCGCTATGGATCCCAATAATGTGCTTAACCCCGGCAAACTTATTGATGCTGAGGCTTAATTAAAAACTTGTTGTCAAGGCTCTGACTACTATTTTTTAGTAATCAGAGCTTTTGCTATACCTAGTCCTAAAAATTCAAATAAAAATATATCCAAGATGCTTGATTATAACAGAAAGATGTGTTATAATTTCAATAATCATTCGTAATTAATTAAAAAATGTGCTTTTATATATCAATATACCGAAGGGGATGTAAATAATGATAGAAGAATACAATAAGTTAATCGGTACTCGAGTAAAGATGATTCGTATTACGAAGGGTGTTTCTCAAACTGAGCTTGCAAAAGAGATTGGTGTTACACAAACTCATTTGAGTAATATCGAGAATGGTCGTGCAGGACTGACTATTCCTAATTTAATTAAATTACATGAAGCACTGCATACTCCTATCAGTAGTTTTTTTGAAGATATTGAAGGAAAGCCTGATGAAGACAAAAAATCCGATGTAACTCTTGAGGATTTGACGGATTTATTGCGTTTGCTCAAGGGGAGTAGAAATTAATGAATTTTGGCGTAACGTTATCGAACGTTACGCTTTTTTATTTTTAAATTAATACATAGCTTCATGAATACCGTTATTGGTTAATCTGAATAAATCCTACTAAAACACTGGAAATTAAATACTAATAGAAAATAATTGGTTGACATTTTTGACATGCTGTGGCATACTATTATTAAGCAAGGAAAGTTAAAGTCAGGTAGGAATAATTACTAATAAGGTTAAAAATCAGGAGGGAATATTATGAAACATCTACCATTGGATGTGCGTGTGCCGATGGAGGAAGATAATGTTGCCATCGTGCGTCACGAGGAAAAATGTATTAAGTGTGGCATGTGCAAGGATGTATGTGAGGAGTACATCGGCGTGCATGGAACCTATACTTTGGAGCAAACCGGTGGTAAGGCTATTTGTATTCACTGTGGCCAATGTGCGAATGTGTGCCCGGTGGACAGCCTGACCGAGCGTTATGAGTATGACGATATCCGCAAGGCTATCGCTGATCCTGATAAAATCGTTATTGTCAGCACCTCTCCGTCCGTACGTGTAGGCTTAGGCGAGGAGTTTGGTATGGGCAAGGGTGCCTTCGTAGAGGGCAAGATGGTAGCGCTTTTGCGTAAGCTTGGCGTGGACTATGTTCTCGATACGAACTTTGCTGCTGACCTGACCATTATGGAAGAAGGTAGTGAGCTCATCGAGCGTATTACTAAGGGGCGTGGACCTCTGCCGCAGTTCACTAGCTGCTGCCCGGCTTGGGTAAAATTTGCAGAAATGTATTATCCTGAGCTTCTGCCCCATATCTCCAGTGCGAAGAGTCCGATTGGTATGCAGGGTCCCACGATTAAAACCTTCTTTGCGAAAAAGATGGGTATTGATCCGACGAAGATTGTTAACGTAGCTCTGACTCCCTGCACTGCGAAGAAATTTGAAATTCGCCGTGAGGAAATGAGCGATGCTGCTGCTTACCTCGGTATTGATGGCTTGCGCGATATGGATGCTGTTATTACTACCCGCGAATTAGCTAAATGGGCTAAGGAAGAGGGCGTTGATTTCGGCGCACTTGAGGACAGCGCTTATGATGAATTCATGGGCGAGGGTTCCGGTGCAGGCGTGATTTTTGGCAATACCGGTGGCGTTATGGAGGCTGCGTTGCGTACTGCTTATGAACTCATTACTGGCGAAGAGGCTCCGGCACTTTTACTCGACCTGCAGCCCGTACGTGGCTACGAGGGTATTCGTGAGGCAAGTCTTGATATTGCCGGGACTACTGTGAATGTGGCTGTGGTTTATGGCACTGCGAACGTGCGCAAGATGATTGAGCGCGTGAAGGCAGGCGAGAAGCAATATCACTTCATCGAGGTTATGACCTGCCCCGGTGGCTGCATTGGCGGCGGTGGTCAGCCTAAGACCATGCTTGATGCGAGCGATGAAGCTCGTCAAGCGCGTATTGCTAGCCTCTACAAGCGCGATGCTAGCATGAAGCTACGCAAGAGCCATGAAAATGAATCTATTAAAAAATTGTATGAAGAGTTCTATGGCAAGCCGCTCTCCGAGCTGGCTGAAAAGATGCTGCATACGATGTATAAGGATAGAAGCGAGCTGCTTCATCCTAAAAAAGAGGAGGTAAAAACTATGACTAAATGGCAATGTGGTATCTGTGGATACATTTATGAGGGCGAGACTCTGCCGGAAGGCTTCACCTGCCCGATTTGCAAACAACCCGCTAGCGTTTTCGTAAAGGTGGCTGCTCCTGCTAATAAATATGCTGGCACCCAAACCGAGAAAAACCTGCATGCTGCATTTGATGGCGAATCTGGTGCTCGCAATAAATACACCTATTTTGCAAGTGTAGCTAAAAAAGAAGGCTATGAGCAAATTGCTGCGCTCTTCCTGAAGACTGCTGAAAACGAAAAAGAGCATGCTAAAATGTGGTTCAAGGAGCTGAACGGCATCGGCGATACTCCGGCTAACCTCTTAGCTGCTGCTGAGGGTGAAAACTACGAGTGGACCGATATGTACGAGGGCTTTGCTAAAACTGCGGAAGCAGAGGGCTTCCCTGAGCTGGCTGCTAAATTCCGCATGGTAGGCGAAATCGAGCGTCATCATGAAGAACGTTATCGTCAACTGCTGAAGAATGTGGAAACAATGCAAGTATTTGCTAAGAGCGAGGTTAAGATTTGGGAATGCCGTAACTGTGGTCATATCGTAGTAGGCACTAAGGCTCCTGAGGTTTGCCCTGTTTGCGCTCATCCGCAATCCTATTTCGAAATCCACGAGTCTAACTATTAAGCTTAGCCTTTAAATTTTTCCTTAATATTTCTCAAAGCCCTGTGTTTAAGCAGGGCTTTTGTTTTTTGCTAGAAGAAAAAACAGTATAGCAATAAAAAAAGCTCATCGTAAAAAACTAACTACTAAGCAATGTTAGGGATAGTGGAAATTAATTTTCTGTCGATTTTGTAACAAAAGTAATTGACGCCCCTGTGAAAAATGATATACTATATTAAAGGCAGAGCTGTATGCTCTGCAGTACCCTATGGTGTTGTTGTTTTTCTGGAGTAAAAATAAATGTTAAGTGCTTATGGTTTCCCTTTTTTGCTCGCCATGCTGGTGAGCTACGTTCTGACCCCTTATATTAAAAAATTAGCCTTTCTCATCGGCGCGATTGATAAACCTGATAATCGCAAGGTGCATAAGAAGATTATGCCCCGCCTAGGTGGTCTGGCTATCTATATTGCCTTCATGATTGCCGCAGTGGCTTCCTTGGAGATGACAAAGGATATCGTGGGCATCCTCGTGGGTGCGACCGTTATCGTTGTCGTGGGCGTGCTGGATGACAAATATCAGCTCCCGGCTAAGGTAAAGCTGTTGGGGCAGATTTTTGCTGCCTGCATATTGGTGCTCTTCGATATTCGTATTGAATGGGTCAATAATCCTCTGGGTGGCTATTTTTATCTCGATTATTTGTCCATTCCGCTGACTATATTCTGGGTTATCAGCTTCACGAATGTGGTGAATCTGATTGACGGCCTCGATGGCTTGGCAGCGGGCGTATCGGCGATTGCCTCGATTACGGTGATTCTCGTGGCAGTGCAGATGGGTTATTACCATATTGCGGTAATGACGGCAGCTCTGGCTGGCGGCATCATCGGCTTTATTCGCTATAATTTTAACCCTGCGACCATTTTTATGGGCGACACGGGCAGTATGTTCATCGGCTATATGTTAGCAGCGATTTCTGTTTATGGTGCAGTAAAGACTGCTGCTACCGTAGCATTGATTGTGCCAGCAATTGCCTTGGGCCTACCCATTATGGATACAGCCTTTGCTATTATGCGTCGCTATAGCAATGGTCGACCTATTTTCCAGCCGGATAAGGGGCATCTGCATCATCGCCTACTGGCTATGGGTATGAACCAGAAGCAGGCTGTGCTTTTAATGTATGGCATCACTGCTATCTTGGGTATTGCAGCTGTGCTGTGGGCCGAGTTTGACGGCTTCTACGCAGCGCTGATTATCGCTGTTATTATCACGGCAGTTGCCGTAGGTGCAAAAAAAATCGGTATTCTGAACGACAGATAAAAGGGAGGAAAAACCGTGGGAGATATGAAAAAATTGAAATTGATGACTGTTTTCGGCACACGTCCGGAGGCAATCAAAATGTGTCCTTTAGTCCTCGAAATGCGCAAATATCCTGAATATATTCAGCCGATTGTGGCTGTAACGGCACAGCATCGCGAGATGCTGGACCAGGTGCTGGACCTCTTTGGCATTGTGCCTGACTACGACCTCAATATCATGACGAGCGGGCAGACGCTGTACGATGTTACGACACGTGCGCTGATGGGCCTTAAGCCCGTTATGGAGGATGCTAAACCCGATATGGTGCTCGTGCATGGCGATACTACAACGACCTTTGCAGGGGCGTTGGCAGCCTTTTATGCGCAGATTCCGGTGGGTCATGTTGAGGCTGGCCTGAGAACGGGCAATAAATATTCCCCCTATCCGGAGGAAATGAATCGCAAGCTGACGGGCTCCATTGCTGATATGCATTTTGCGCCGACAGGAACAAGCAAGGCTAATCTGCTCAAGGAAAATGTAAATCCTGAGCATATTCTTGTCACCGGTAACACCGTTATCGATGCACTGCAGACTACTGTTAAGGGTGATTACAGCTTTGCGGATGCAGATTTTAATCATGTTTTTGCTTCTGGTCACAAATTAATTTTGATGACTACTCATAGAAGAGAAAATCTGGGTGAGCCCATGCGCCATGTGTATCGTGCGTTAAAGAGCGTATTGGAGACACATGCGGATGTAGAGGCGATTTTCCCGGTACACAAGAATCCCAAGGTGCGTGAGATTGTACGCGAGGAGCTGGGTCATCTAGACCGTGTACATTTAATCGAGCCCATGGATTATGAGCCCTTTGCTAATCTGATGGCAAAGGTGGACATCGTCCTCACCGATAGCGGTGGTATTCAGGAGGAGGCGCCTGCTCTCGGCAAGCCAGTACTGGTACTGCGTGACACGACTGAGCGCCCTGAGGCTGTAGAAGCAGGTACAGTGAAGCTCGTTGGCACTGCTTATGAGGATGTGTTGCGAGAGACAAATCTGCTTCTTGATGATGCTGAGCATTATCGCTCCATGGCGGAGGCTGCAAATCCCTATGGTGATGGTCATGCCTGCGAGCGTATTATCAAAGCAATTTTACAAAAAAATGGCTACGATGTGGAAAATTTCTCCGAGTTTACGCATAATTAAGTAGACATTTTTTGTGAAATAATTTAAAATTATATTGTACCATTCTGTGAAATCGCAGATGGTCTATTCAGCTTGGAAAAATTAGGGAGTTTTATGGATAAGAACAAGGAAGCAAAGGAACGCATCAGGATGCTTAATGCACTTGCTACGGTATCGTCGTTGGCAGTGATGATTGTCTGTGATTTCCTGCTTGCTTACTTTGGCGGTGATTGGCTGGACAATTATTTTCAGACAGGTGACCACACCTTTCGCGTGGCCTGCATCTGCTTGGCCATTGTGACAGTATTCATGACCTTCTTCAAACTAATTTATTCCGTAATGATTGACAAGGACGAATGACTGAAGCCATGATGAATTTTGACCTAGGTCCCCTTCTGAAGGGCGGCTATAAACGCTTTCTTTTAGGTCCTGCCTGTGCGGCTCTGCCGCTAGTGATTATACTGCATATAGCGGGTAGACCTGACTGGGCGCTGGCCCTTTTTCGTGGCTGCGTTATCGGCCTCTTAGACGCAGTGATACTGCTGGCAGGCATTCGCAAGGCGATGCCCTACGCAGCAGAGCCTAAAAAAGGCTTGGCAATTATGCGTCGCTATCGCTGGTACCGGATTATTTCCGCCTCCAGCATTATAGTTTTGTTGTTGAAGCAGGGTGCTAATGTAGCAGGTAGCTGCATTGGCCTTCTGTTGATGCATATCTTTTTACTTATTAATTTAACATTTATCGCGTACCGACTGAACAAGGAGGAGACGTGAAGAAAGGAGTAAAAGAATGGGAAATGAAGCAGCAGCTGCACAAGAACATTCCGGCGAGATCATCCATTACCTTGCCCAAGAAGTAGCCCCTGGTATCGTTATTAACATGCAAACCATGTACATGACCTGGATTACCATGGCTGTCGTAATTGTGCTCTTCGTATTAGCTGCAAGAAATCCGAAGCTGGTTCCCAGCGGTTTACAAAATGTAATGGAATTTTTTGTCGACTTCCTTAATGGTCTGATGGAAGGTACCCTTGGTGCAAAAGGAAGCAAATATATGGCTCCTTTTATCATCACCCTCTTCATGTTTATCTTCATCGCCAACGAAATCGGCATGCTTCCGCAGGTTGGTGTTCACTGGACCTCCCCGACCAACGATATCAACACTTGCTTTGGTCTGTCTCTGACCGTAGCAGCAGGCGTTTATGTAGTTGGCGTGATCAAAAATGGTCTGGGTCACTTCAAACATTTTGTTAGCCCGTCCCCCGCATTTTTGCCTCTGCATTTGCTGGACGAAGTTACCAAACCGCTGACCATGGCTCTTCGTCTCTTTGGTAACATCCTGGCATGCGAAATTTTGCTGATTGTTCTGTATCAATTGGCACCGTGGGTTGTACCCGAATTATGGGTAATGTTCAGCTTGTTTATCGGCTTCTTGCAGGCCTTTATCTTCACCATGCTGGCTCTGACCAGCTATGCTATGGTATTCGCTCATCACGAATAAGATAGCGCTCGTGAAATGTTAAAATTAAAAATTCACAAAAAGTATTAGTTTTGAAAGGATGAATGAAATGACTGAAAACGCTATTATCACTGCAGCATCCATGTTTGCTGTTGCATTTATCTGCTTGGGCGCTGCTCTGGGCGCTGCTCTGGGCAATGGTAACCTGACCGGTAAAGGCCTGGAATCCATGGCTCGTCAACCTGAAGAAGCTGGCAAACTGTTCACCAACATGCTGGTATCCGTAGGTCTGGTAGAATCCATGCCTATTCTGTGCTACGTTATCGCAGTAGTACTGGTATTCGCTAACCCGTTCGTAAAATAATCTAGTATCCCAATCTTAAAGAAAACAACCAAAGGAGAGTGCAATAATTGGTTAATATTAATGCAACACTTATCGCGCAAATCCTGAACTTTTTGGTTCTTGTTTTCGTTCTTGCTAAATTCGCTTACAAACCCTTACTGGGCATGATGGAAGAACGCAAGAATAAAATTGCTAGCGATTTAGAATCTGCTGAAAAAGCTAAAAATGATGCTGAAGCAGTTAAAGCTGAATACGCTGCAAAATTAGCGGATGCAAGACAGGAAGCACAGGCTATTATTGATAATGCCCGCAAAACTGCTCAACAAGCACATGATAAAATCATGGCTGACACCAAGGTTGAGCAAGAGCAATATGTAGCAGCTCAAAAAGAGATCATCGCTACCGAGAAGAAGAAAGCTATGGACGACGTTCGTGCACAAGTTATTTCTCTGTCCATGATTGCTGCTGGCAAGATCGTTGAGCAAAAACTGAATTCTGAAGAAGACAAAAAAATGGCTAGCCAAATCGTTGACTCCATCATGAAATAATTTTTCGTGAATCAAGAGTAATTTGATTTTGCATGCACGTTTTCCCTATTAGGCCGGACGCGGTCTGCTGAAAATGCGAAACAGCAAGACTAAGAGCCGGTATTCGGAGGTGATTGATACAATATGAAGAGTGAAGAAAATATTGCTTTGCTGAAGCAAGAATTGTCCGACTTCAAAATTGATCTGGGTTCTATTAGAGAGCTTTTAGATGTAAAAGTAACTACAGCTAAAAAACTGACCGGCGAAGAGTATCAATCCATTTCTGCAATTCTGACCGAGAAGCTTGGTCGTGAAATCTTCCTGAACAAGAAGGTTGATCCTGCAATCCTCGGCGGCATCATCGTACAAGTTGGCGATAAAGTATTTGACGCTTCTGCTGCTCGTAAGCTGAAGAAAATGGAAGTTGCCCTGAACGGCATCGATATCCATGAATATACTAAACCCGAAGCTATGGGTGATGCTCTCAGCGCTAAGCTGGAGAATTACAAAGTGGACGCTGATCTCGAAGAGGTTGGTATCGTTGAAAAGATCGGTGACGGCATCGCAACTGTTATCGGTATGAAAAACGCAATGGCTGGCGAAATGGTTGAGCTGCCGCACAACGTTAAGGGCATGGTTCTGAACCTGAACCCTGACAGTGTTGGTATCGTATTGATGGGTGGCGAAACCCTGGTTAAAGAGGGTGACCCCGTTCGTCGTACTGGCGAAATCATGGACGTTCCCGTTGGCGAAGGCCTGCTGGGTCGTGTAGTTAGCGCTATCGGCGCTCCTATCGACGGCAAAGGTGCTATCACCGCTGCTGAACGCCGCCCCGTTGAATCCCCTGCACATGGTATCGCAGATCGTCAATCCGTTGATACCCCGCTGCAAACTGGTATTAAATGTATCGACGCACTCGTTCCTATCGGACGCGGCCAGCGCGAATTAATCATCGGCGACCGTGGTACTGGTAAGACTGCAGTTGCAGTTGACACCATTTTGAACCAAAAAGGCCTGGGCGTTATCTGCATTTATGTAGCTATCGGCCAAAAGGCTTCCAATATCGCTCGTATTGTTCGTACTCTAGAACAACACGGCGCAATGGAATACACCATCATCGTTGCTGCAACTGCTGCTGACTCCGCTCCGCTGCAATACCTGGCTCCGTACGCTGGTGTAACCATGGCAGAATACTTCATGGATCAAGGCAAAGACGTTCTGTGCGTATACGACGACCTGTCCAAACACGCTGTTGCATATCGTGCAATGTCCCTGCTGCTCCGTCGTCCTCCCGGACGTGAAGCTTATCCTGGCGACGTATTCTATTTGCACTCCCGTCTGCTGGAGCGCGCTGCTAAGGTTAACAAGAACTTCGGCATGAAGGGCGGCTCCATTACTGCACTGCCCATCATCGAAACCCTGGCAGGCGACGTTGGCGGCTTCATTCCTACCAACGTAATTTCCATTACCGACGGCCAGATCTTCCTGGAATCCGAGCTGTTCTACTCCGGTATCCGCCCGGCTATCAACTCCGGTCTGTCCGTATCCCGCGTAGGTGGTGCTGCTCAGATTAAAGCTATGAAACAGGTTGCAGGTACTCTGCGTCTGGACTTGGCTCAATATCGTGAATTGGCTGCATTCGCACAATTCGCTTCCGATCTGGATAAAGCTACCAAAGCTCAGCTGGACCGTGGTATGCGTTTAACCGAGCTCCTGAAGCAAGGTCAATACAGCCCCCTGTCCGTTGAAAAACAAGTTATGGCTATTTACCTGGGTACCAAAGGCTATCTGGATGACGTAGCTGTAAAAGAAGTAACTCGTTGCGAGAAAGAGTTCCTGGACTTCATGGATACCAACCATCCTGAAGTTGGCGCAGACATCCTGAGCCAAAAGAAACTGACCGACGAGACTGAAGAAGCTCTGAAGAAAGCTATTGCCGAGTTCAAGAATACTTTTAATGGAACGAGGTGATAACTGATGGCTACTGCACGCGAGATTCGTAGTCGTATGAAGAGCGTAGGCAACATCGGTAAAATCACTAAAGCTATGAAGATGGTTGCGGCTGCACGTTTGCGTCGTGCGCAAGAGAGAGCAGCAGCTTCCCGTCCGTATGCTATTAAGATTAAAGATGTTCTGTCCAATATTGTTAGCGATCCCAGTGTTTTAGCTAACCTGAACGTTAAACAACATCCGCTGCTTCAGAAGCGTGAGATTAAAAAAATTGGCTATTTAGTTATCAGCTCCGATAAGGGCTTGGCTGGTGCATACAGCTCCAATGCCCTGAAGAAGGCTGTTGCTGAGATTGCAGCGTGTGACCAAGAAGTTGTTGTTATCACCTGCGGTCGTAAAGCTAAAGACTTTTTCACTCACCGCGGCTATAAAGTGCTGAGTTACCATTTTGGTTTCTCCGATAGACCGGCATATACTGATGCCGTAAAAATTGCCCAAGATGCTGCAGAAAAATTTGCTAGTGAACAGTTCGACGAGCTGCGCATCGTTTATACCATTTTCAAATCTGCACTGAGCCAGACTCCTACCGTGGATTCTATTCTGCCGGTAGAGCCGCCTACCGACAAGGTTGGCAAGGCTAGCGGTACCTTCATGTTTGAGCCTGGTCAAGACGAGGCTTTGAGTGTACTGGCACCGAGATATTTGGAAACTGTAATTTATTCTTCTCTGGTACAATCTGCTGCCAGTGAATTGGGTTCTCGTATGACTGCAATGTCCTCTGCAACTGATAATGCCGGCAAGCTGGGCGCTAAGCTGCTGCTTGGTTACAACAAAGCTCGTCAAGCAGGCATTACCCGTGAATTGACCGAAATTTGCGGTGGTGTAGAAGCATTGAAACAAGCACAAGACTAATTTGATTTTCATAGGGAGGCAAAAACCTTGAATACAGGTAGAATTATCCAAGTTGTTGGACCTGTTATCGACGTTGAGTTTGCTCCTAATTGCATGCCCGCAATCCTGAACGCTTTGCATGTTGATGGTACCACCAACGACGGCAACACCAAGATTCATCTGACTGCAGAAGTTATGCAACATATCGGCGGTTCCGTAGTACGTGCCGTTGCTATGAGCTCTACTGACGGTCTGGTTCGTGGCATGGAAGTTGTAGATACCGGTAAACCTATCGCTGTTCCTGTAGGTCCTGGCGTACTGGGTCGTATCTTCAACGTATTGGGCGAAACTGTAGACAAAGATGACACTCCGGTTGAAGCTGCTGACTACTGGCCGATTCATCGCCAAGCTCCTAGCTTCGATCAACAAGCAACTGCTACTAAAATTTTGGAAACCGGCATTAAAGTCGTAGACTTGATCGCTCCGTACGCAATGGGCGGTAAGATCGGTCTGTTCGGCGGTGCAGGTGTAGGTAAGACCGTATTGATCATGGAATTGATTCACAACGTTGCTACTGCTCACGGCGGTTACTCCGTATTCGCAGGCGTAGGCGAACGTACTCGTGAAGGCAATGACCTGTGGGGCGAAATGAAAGAATCTGGCGTTATTAACAAGACCGCTCTTGTTTATGGTCAGATGAATGAGCCTCCTGGAGCACGTATGCGTGTAGGTCTGACTGGTCTGACCATGGCTGAATACTTCCGTGATGTAGGCGGCCAAGACGTTTTGCTGTTCATTGATAACATTTTCCGTTTCGTACAAGCTGGTTCCGAAGTATCCGCACTGCTCGGCCGTATGCCTTCCGCAGTAGGTTATCAACCTACTCTGGCTAACGACATCGGCGCTCTGCAAGAGCGTATTACCTCCACCAAGACCGGTTCTATCACCTCCGTACAGGCAGTATATGTACCTGCGGACGACTTGACTGACCCGGCTCCGGCAGGCACCTTCGCTCACTTGGATGCAACCACCGTATTGTCTCGTCAAATTGCAGAACTTGGTATTTATCCGGCAGTAGACCCGCTTGACTCCACCAGCCGTATCCTGGATCCGCTGGTAATCGGCGAAGAGCATTATCAAGTTGCTCGTGGCGTACAAGCTATTCTGCAACGTTATAAAGAATTGCAAGATATTATCGCAATTCTGGGTATGGAAGAATTGAGCGAGGAAGACAAAGTAACTGTTGCTCGTGCTCGTAAGATTCAGAAGTTCCTTAGCCAAGCATTCTTCGTTGCTGAACAATTCACCGGTACCCCTGGTCAATATGTTCCTCTGAAGGAAACCATCCGTGGCTTCAAAGAAATCCTGGAAGGCAAACATGACGATCTGCCCGAAGGCGCATTCTACATGGTAGCTACTATCGATGATGCAATTGCTAAGGCTGCAACCATGAAGGAAGCATAAGATGGCTACTCCGTTTACTTTTGAGATTGTCACGCCGGATAAAATGCTTTTTTCCGCTGATAATGTAACCTATGTAGGTCTGCGCTCCCTGAGCGGCGGCCTGGGCTTAAAGGCTAAGCATTTACCCATCATTGCTACTTTGGATGTAGCTCCGATGAAATTGGAGTTTACTGACGGCAGCACCAAAACCTTCGCAGTTTGCGGCGGTTTCCTGGAAATGAAGGGCGATAAATGTACTGTACTGGCAACCATTGCCGATGCAGATACTGATATCGACACTGCTCGTGCTAACGCAGCAAAGGAGCGTGCTGAACATCGTTTGGCAAGCAAGGATGCTAGCGTTGACACCGCTCGTGCACAGAATGCATTGAAGAGAGCCTTGACCCGTCTGAAGGTTGCTAAATAAGCTTAAAAAGCTTGTAGACAATGCCAAATAACATTACCCCCGTCCGTAAGGGCGGGGGTTTTTGTATGCTTAAAGATGTAGAAAGATTGAAAAATTTAACTAATGCATGACTTACCTCTTGTGAAAAAGCGACGCATATAGTATGATATAAGAGTAATAGAAGGGGGGCTGTAAGATGGCAGACATTATTGAAGGCATGGCTGGCAACAAAATGCTAATGCTCAAGCAGGATATCGCGCAGCTTCGTCAGCGCTTGGCAGAGGTTGAAGATGAGGAAACGAAAAAATCCATTCGCCGTGAGCTGATGGACAAAGAAACATATTATAATATTCTTGCAGACCGCCAGCGGGTCAACTTCTAAGCCGGAAAAAATACCGGCTTTTTCTGTGTAGCGGCTATTGAAATATAGCCGGTTCTAATGATAAAATAATGCTACAAATAGATAAATTTTAGCTTCGCACATACAGGAGGATTATTTTGGAAAAGCTTATTGTTAAAGGCGGTACACGTCTTGTTGGTACGGTCAAGACCAGTGGTGCGAAAAACGCTGTATTACCGATTATTGCAGCCTCTATCCTAGGAACTACTCCTAGCCATTTAGATGAAGTCCCCATGCTGGAGGATGTGCATACCATTAGTGAAGTTTTGAAATGCTTGGGTTTAAGTGTAACATCTCCCGAGCCAAATGTTCTTGACATAGATAGTACACAAATTACGTCTTTTGAGGCGCCCTATGAATTAGTGCGTACTATGCGTGCTTCTTTCTTGGTAATGGGACCATTATTGGCGCGTGTAGGTCAAGCACGTATCTCCATGCCCGGTGGCTGTGCCATCGGTGCGCGTCCGATTGATATTCATCTGAAGGCCTTCGAGGCTCTGGGTGTTAAGATTGAGCAGGGGCATGGTTACATTGATGCTAGCGCTCCCGAAGGCTTGAAGGGTGCTAATATTTATTTCGATTTTCCGAGTGTGGGTGCTACGGAGAATATTCTCATGGCTGCAGCCTTGGCTGAAGGCATCACCATTGTAGAGAATGCAGCTCAGGAGCCGGAAATCGTTGATTTGGCTAACTATTTAAATAAAATGGGTGCGAAAATTCGTGGTGCAGGTACTGATACCATCCGTATTGAGGGTGTGCAGGAGCTGCATGGCGCCGATTATACAATTATTCCAGACCGTATTGAGGCTGGAACTTATATGATTGCTGCAGCAATGACTGGCGGCGATGTAATTGTCGAAAATGTATTACCCGAGCATCAAAAGCCCCTTATTGCAAAGCTGCGTGAAGCAGGTGCATTAGTTGAAGAGGATATCGACAAGGTACGCGTAGTTGGTAAGCTGCCATTGAAGAGTGTAGCGATTAAGACTCTGCCTTATCCAGGTTTCCCAACCGATATGCAGGCGCAAATGATGGCTATGATGGTTATGGCAGAGGGGCGCAGCAAGGTAACGGAGACTGTCTTCGAAAACCGTTTTATGCATGTAGTAGAATTAAATCGTATGGGTGCTAATATCACTACTGAAGGACGTAGTGCTGTAATAGATGGACCTAGTAAGCTAACTGGCTGTGATGTACGCGCAACGGATTTGCGTGCCGGTGCTGCTATGATTCTAGCAGGCCTTGTAGCTGAGGGTACAACACGTATTGGCGATATTTATCATATTGACCGCGGTTATGAGAACATTGTTGATAAGCTTAGAGGCTTAGGTGCTGAAATTGAGCGTGTCGATGTGGAATAAAGCAAGTGTAATGGTTTAAGTAAGAGGAGCAAGAAAATGTTTAAGAGTATGGATATAGGTATAGATTTAGGCACGGCCAATATCCTTGTGTTTGTTAAGGGTAAAGGTGTAGTACTAAAGGAGCCCAGTGTTGTGGCTATCGATAAGGTACGCAATAAGGTGCTAGCTGTGGGCGAGGGAGCACGTGAGATGCTAGGGCGTTCTCCCGGAACAATTGTTGCAATACGTCCTTTAAAAGAGGGCGTTATTGCCAATTATACTGTAACTCAGAAGCTGCTGAGCTATGTTATCGAGAAGGTAGCGGGAAAGAGCTTATTCTTTAAGCCGCGTGTAATGACCTGTGTGCCTATTGGCATTACTTCTGTAGAGAAGCGTGCTGTAATGGAAGCTACTACTCAGGGTGGCGCATCCAAAACCTACCTTATTGAGGAACCTCTTGCAGCTGCTCTTGGTGCAGGTATTGATATCAGTGTACCTAGAGGCAATATGGTAGTGGATATTGGTGGCGGCACAACGGATATTGCTGTGCTTAGCTTGGGCGGAATTGTTGTAGATTCCTCTATTCGCATTGGTGGCGATCATTTTGATGAAGCTATTGTGCGTCATGTAAAAAAGGTACACAATGTATTAATTGGTGAACGTACTGCAGAAGAGATTAAAATGAGTGTTGCAACTGTATCTAGTAATGGTCGCAATGAGTCTATAACTGTGCGCGGACGCGACATGGTTACAGGTTTACCTACAACTTTTAGTGTAAATAGCGCTGAATGCCGTGAAGCACTGGAGGATAGCATTGCGTCCTTGATTGCAACTGTTCGTAGTGTTCTGGAAAAGTGTCCCCCTGAATTGGCGGCAGATATTGTTGATAATGGTATCTATATGACCGGTGGTGGTGCGCTTTTAGATGGTTTGGCTGAGGTAATGCAGAGGGAAACGGGTATTACGACGCATATTGCGGAAAATCCGTTGGAGTGCGTGGCTTTGGGAACGGGTAAGGCTCTGGAGAATTTAGACAAGCTTCATCCTGGGACTGTTTATACTGTTTCTAATCTTGACGCATAATTAAAAACATAAAAATATAAGACAGGGTATAGGGCACCATATACTTCACAAAAGCTCCTAGACGTACCTCTAGTACGCCGTCGTCGCTTTTGCTCGTCTCTGGTACCCTCTCCCCTGTCTTTTATGATTTATTGTAAAAAAATATAGAGGCGAACTATATATGTTCAATTCATTACAGAGTAAATTTAAGAAAAAAATATCATCTCTCTTCCAAGCAGTGATTATCATGAGTACTGTGATGACTGGAGTGCAAATAGCCTCTGCAGCGCAGATTGATAATCTGCGCACGAGTACGAGCCCGGCAAGGGTGCGCATTGTGCTCGATAGCAAGGAAAAGATAGCTTATAAGGTAGATAAGGATAAACTGCGCCTAGAGGTGGAGCTGCCGCAAAGTAGTGCTACGAAGCAGCAGGCGAAGCTTAAGGATGCAAGCATTAAATCCATACGCCTTGTCCCCGATGGAAAGACCGCTAGCAAGCTTGTTATCGACCTGACGAAGGAGTGCCAGTATAAGGTTTATCAGCTTGCTACGCCACATCGACTTGTTGTTGATATTTTTCGCATAAATATTTTAAAGCAGACGCAGCAGCTAGCTAAAGGTGTAAGCTATACTTATCTTCAGGATGAGATGAATGGTCGCCAAATACAAGCATATTTAGTGGAGGTTTTACCTCAGGCAAGCTATGAGCTAGTACCTTTTTCTGCCGCAGGTGCATATAATGGACGTGGTCGACTGTCTAAAATTGCAGCGCAGAGAGGAATGCTGGCAGCAATAAATGGCTCTTATTTTGATACTGATGGCTGGGTAATAGGTAGCATTAAAAATAAGGGTAATATGATGGCTATGGACGAGCAGCCTCGTAGTGGCTATGTACTGAAGGACGGCAAACCAGATATAGTGCAGGATATAAGCTATCACGGCATAATTACTCTACCTGATAGGCAGCAATTAGTGCTCAAGGGAATGAACCGCACACGTATAGCTGAGGACTTAGTTCTTTACAATAGCTACTATGCTCCATCAACTAAAACTAATCAGTGGGGTCGTGAGGTGAAGCTTGTAAATAATCGCGTGACCCAAATCAGTACAGCTGGTAATATGGTAATTACTCCAGGAAGCATCGTTATTAGTGGGCACGGTGCCAGCGCAGCTGCCTTGGCAAAGCTTAAGGTGGGCGACAGAGTAGCGATTAGTGAAGGCTTGGGGAATGAAGCTGCTGATACTGCACAAACTGTTGTGAGCGGCGGGCCTCTTCTAGTGGAGCATGGCAGAGCTCATGTGCGTAGTAATGAGGAGCGCATGGCTCCTGATATTGCTAAAGGGCGCGCACCACGCACAGCGGTCGGAATAAAGAAGGACGGAAGTCTGATGTTGCTCGTTGTAGATGGTCGCAGCAATAATTCAGCAGGGTTGACCTTGAGCGAGCTGGCTACCTACATGATTCGCTTAGGAGCTCAAGAGGCTGTGAACTTTGATGGTGGTGGCAGCAGTGTAATGGCTATTAAGGGTAATGTCGTCAACAAGCCTTCAGATGGCAGTGAGCGAGCTGTAAGTATTGGCTTAGGGCTTGTAGCACGCTAATTTTACGCTCGACGAATTAGCGTTGGGCGGATGCTATGCACAGGCTGTAAAAAGCGAATTGACAAAGAGGTCACAAATAGGAACTTGTCAAAAATTTGCTTACGCTGTATAATAAATTATATACATGTAATTTATGAATATGAACCGGTTGCAGGTACAATGGGACTTGCACCGGTTTTCGAATATAGGGAGATAATATGAAAGTTTTAGTAATAACACTCTGCTTATGCGTGCAATTTGCCTTAGCCTGTGCGAGCAATGTGGCGTTAATGCCAATTAGGGATATAAAGCCCGGGATGCAAGGAATTGGTAAGACGGTCATAGCAGGGGATCGCATTGAAGAATTTAATGTGGAAATACTGGGAGTACAGGGCAATGAAGCTACTGGCTACAGTATTTTTGTGCGCTTGTATGGTGATCTCATTGAGAAAACTGGTGGTGTAGCTCAGGGTATGAGTGGCAGTCCGGTATATGTGGATGGGCGTTTAGTAGGCGCAGTGGCGTATGGTAGGGTGTTTAACGATCCTCATTATTGCTTTTTGACACCTATTGGGCGTATGTTGAGCCTCTTAGATGAGCCTCAGAGCCTGCCTAATGATTGGTTGCCGAAGGGAACAGCTCTTCAAGCAGGAGGCTTTACGGAGCAGGGCCTAGCTTACCTAAAGGAAAAGCTGGCACCTTTAGGCTTAGAGGCGGTCGGCTCTAGTGGTGTGGGAACAGGCTCAGCTAAAGAGCTTGAGCCCGGTAGTGCTGTAGGCGCAGCAATTATGCAGGGTGATTTAACGCTTGGTGCGCTAGGTACAGTAACCTGGACTGATGATAAAGGCAATGTATTGGCTTTTGGTCATCCCTTCATGCAGCGTGGAAATAGTAACTTTTACATGACAAAGGTTTGGATTCTAGGCGTAGTGCCCAATATGCAAAGCAGCTATAAGGTGGGTAATATGGGTGAGTCCATTGGTAGCTTTACCCAGGACCGTGCTAGTGGCATAGGAGGCACTATAGGTAATTACCCCAAAACTATACCTGTTTTTGTAACTGCTAATGATACTGGCAGAGGCCAGGGAAATAGCATGCGAGCTAGGGTAATAGAGGACGAACGCTTAGCGCCTGCAGTTGTGGATGCTGCTGTCATGAACACCTTAACGAAGACTATAGATCGTAGTGGTGGCGGCACGGCAAGGCTACATTTTACTATTACCGGCGTAGATAGCAAAAAAGAAAATTTAGTGATCGATCGCGAAAATATGTACTATTCAGCTGACGCCTTGCTTAAGAATGTTGATGCAGAGCTAACAGAGGCTTTGACAATTCTCTTGCAAAATAAGTTTGAGCATGTTGATATTTATGGTATTAATGTGGAGGCTGAAGTTAGCGATGCAGTTCAGATAGCTGAAATTCAGCGAGTACGTGCTTTACAGAATACAGTGGCCCCTGGCGAGAAGCTGTCTATAGAGGTGGCACTGAAGCCGTATCGTGGCGAAGAGTTTACGAAAACTATTCAGTTTAAGGTGCCAAAGGATCATCCTGGCGGCAAGCTTGCTCTGCAGGTGCGAGGCGGTAGCTCCATGGCTTGGATTATTGAGCTTTTGCGTAAGCAACAGCAGGAGGGCGTGCCGGCAGCGAAAAAACAGGAAAAGCAGCGTACCTTGGCTGATTATGTAAAAAGCGTGAATACAGCTGACAAAAATAACGAAATTATTGTAGATATTTCTACGGGTGCGCAGCAAATGAATGCCCAAAATGCAGCTCCAGCGGCTGATGCAGGCTTGGCAGGGATGCTTGCAGGCTCTCCCTTTAAGCAGAAATATCCATTTGATTTTATTATTGATGGTGAGAGCGAAATCACGGTGAATGTGCGTAAATAACAAATTTTAATGTTTGACATATTAATGCCATATTTTTAGATTATAATATACTTAAGATAAGAAAAAGGGTGGATTCGTAGTGAAGGCTATTTGTGCAGCTTTGGGCAACAAAATATTGCTTTTTTGTGCAGCTAGTGGACGGATGACCATGCTTCTGCTGCAAACGCTAAGACGTTTAAAGGAAGCGGATTGGAAAGAGGTTGTAAGACAAATGGCGCTCCTCGGAGCAGATTCCTTACCCATTGTATTAATGACAATTCTCTGCACCGGTATGGTTTTTTCCGTACAGACAGCAAAGGAGTTTGTGCGCTTAGGCGCTTCAAGCACTGTCGGCGGCATTGTGGCAATTGCTATGGCGCGCGAGCTTGTCCCTGTGCTTGTGGGCGTAGTTGTTGCTGGACGCATTGGCGCGGCAATAGCAGCCGAGCTGGGCACGATGAAGGTTACAGAGCAGATTGATGCACTGCGCGTTATGGCGGCTAATCCGGTAACCTTTCTCGTAGTACCGCGCTTTATCGCGATGGTACTAATGATGCCTCTATTAGTCGTCTTTGCAAATTTTATCGGTAATATTGGTGGCTGGATTGTAGCTCATTATTATGCAGGTATAGGCACCTTTACCTATACAAACTCGATTAAAATGTTGGCAGAGTTTTGGGATATTTTCGGAGGCATGATTAAAAGCTGTGTTTTTGGTGGCATAATTGCTATTGTAGGCTGCTACAAGGGCCTGAACGCTCCTAATGGGGCTGAGGGTGTAGGTTTAGCAACTACTGCTTCCGTAGTATTGTCTATTATCTTAATTTTTATATTTAATTATTTCCTTTCGATTGTAATTTATGTTTAAGGAGTTGGCGCGTAATGACGGAGAAAAATGTGATGATCAAAATTCGCCAACTTGATATTGCCTTTGGAAAGAGGCTTGTTTTAGATAAGCTTGACTTAGATGTATACGAAGGCGAGACGCTCGCGATTATTGGTCCCTCTGGTACTGGCAAGAGCACGGTCATTAAGGTTCTGACGGGACTGCTTGCGCCGACAAGTGGAAGTGTTATTATAGATGGACAGGAAACCAGCTCCTACAGTGAAGAGGAGTGGGATGAGCTGCGTAGTCGCATGGGCGTAGTTTTCCAGTACTCTGCTCTCTTCGACTTTTTAAGCGTGGGTGAGAACGTGGCCTTTGGCCTTAGGCGACACTTCAAGCTAGACGAGGAAGAGATACAAAAACGCGTAGCTACTTTATTAGAGTTAGTAGGTATGCCAAATACGCAGAAGATGAGTCCGGCAGAGCTCAGTGGTGGCATGAAAAAGCGTGTAGCTTTATCAAGAGCATTGGCTATGCAGCCGCGTCTTCTACTCTATGACGAGCCCACTTCAGGACTAGATCCGGTAATGACCATGACGATTTCCAGGCTGATACGCAAAACGCAGCAGCAGCTTGGCTTGACCTCCGTGCTTGTTACGCATGATATGGATTCAGCCTATTACGCGGCAGATCGTATCGCGATGCTTTATAAAGGGAAAATAGTGCAGGTGGGAACGCCTGCTGAGATTAGAAATAGTAAGAATCCCATCGTTTACGCTTTTGTAAATGGTTTGGAAAGGAAAGAGGAGGATGAAGATGGGCTCAAGTGAGGTTAAGGTAGGCGCCTTTGCGTTAGGTGGCGCGGTGGTGCTGGCAGGCATCATCACCTTTATGGGAGCTTTTTCCTTTGGTAAAAAGGGCTATGAGCTACATATTGACTATCCTCAGGTCAGTGGCCTGATGCCTGGACATGTCGTACGTTATGCAGGTGTGCAGGTAGGTACAGTGAAGAAGCTCAATGTCGCTCCCGATAAGGTGGAGGTTATTGCTGAAATAGATGATAATATCAAGATTCCGCAGGGAGCAATGTTTACCATTGCGGCTGACGGTATCATGGGTGAGAAATATGTCCACATTGTACCTCCTAAGCAGGCTACTCAAGGCTTTATCGGCGAGGGCAGTCGCCTCAAGGGTGTGCCTGGCGGTGGTATGGACGAGTTTTTTGCTAATTCAGGTGATTTAGTAACTCGTATGGAGCATATTGCAACTGCCTTCGAGAATGTCTTCGGTGATAAAGAGGTGCAGGAGTCCATGAAAAATGGCTTCAAAAATATGCAGGGAATTACCGAAAACATGAATGTTTTTACAAAGGTTATGGCTGATGTGGCTGTGTCTAATCAGCAGGATATCACCCAAATGATTCACCAAATGAATGAGCTAACCCAGCGCATGAATGGCACAGCTAATTATGTCGAAAGCATTATGAAGGGTGTGGATAATAACGGTGAGACAGGGCGTAATATGGCGTCCATAGTTAAGAATATGGCAGACACTACCCAGCGCATGGAAAATATCGTGCAAATGCTGGAGAGTGTGGCCCAGGACCCTGTAACCCAGCAGTCCTTAAAGGAAACCTTAATTAATGTTAAAGAAACTAGCGCTAGAGCTAAACAGCTCATGGGAACACTGAGTGATGCCAAAATCAGTGCAGATGCAGGCTATACCGCTAAGGGTGGTGACTGGCGCGGAAATCTGGGTGTGACGTTAACTCCTAGTGACAATGCTTTCCTCTACATGGGAGGCTATGATATTGGTGAAGCCAATAAATTTGACTTTATCATGGGACGTAAAATGGGCAAGGCAGCTGTGAGTGCCGGTGCTATGCAGGGTGACTTTGGTGTAGGTCTAAGCTATGATTTAAGCAAGGAATTCAAGGTTTATTCACAGGTTTACGATTTTAACGATACCAAGGTTCGTTTAGGTGGCGAGCTGCGCTTGACGGATAGCTTCTCAATTTATGGCGAGACCATGGATGTAAGAGGTAATAAGGAAAGTGCTTATATGGGCGTGAGAACCTATTTTTAAGTCTCGTAAGCCTAATTTTAAGTATGTTACACAAATTTCATTTGACATTTTCCGCGAAAATCAATATAATTTTTTTATACTGACTGGTTAGTCAGAATTGATTGGAGGTTTCCTGATGACTAGACATAAATATAGTAAACATCTTTTAGCTCTGTCTGCAGCAGTGGGTCTGCTGTGCTGCCAGTCCGCTTTTGCAAGCGAGACGGTGGAGTTGAACCTGGAGGACGCAATGCAACGCGCCTTCAATACTAACCCTGCAGTTTCCATTGCTACCTATGAACGCGATAGCGCGCGTGCATCCTATAATGCTGCTCGCAGCAGCCGTTGGATTACCATCAGCGGTAGCCATTCCACTACTCGTGGTGGCAATGATGATAACACCATCGTTGGCAGTCATTATGAAATAGATCCTAGCACTGGCAAGGCTGTTTTAGTTAACACTACCAATAAAGGTAAGCTTATCGGCAACAAGCATTCCAATACCCTGACTGCCAGCATGCCCCTTTACACCGGTGGCAAGCTGAAGGGTACTATTAAACAAGCTAAAGCAGGCTACCTCATTTCTGAGCAGGGTTTGCAAAAGGCTTACAATGATATGCGTTCCACCGTTACGAACGGCTATTTCGACATGCTGCAGGCCGATAATCTGCAGAAGCTGGGTCAGGAATCCGTAGAGCGTCTGGCTGACCATCTGAAAAATGTTGAGGCGCAATACGATGTTGGCGTAGTTGCCAAAGTTGACGTACTGCGCAGCCAGGTAGAGCTGGCTAATGCTAAGCAAAGCCTGATTAAAGCAGAAAACGCTTACCAGATTGCGGAAGCAAACTTAAATAAAATCGTGGGTCTGCCGCTGGATACGCAGCTGAAGCTGGATAATATCCTTGTGTACACCCCGTATGAAAATGATATGAACTACTGCCTGGACTATGCTTCTGCGCATCGTCCGGAGCTGGAACAAGCTAAACAAGCAGTTGAGGCAGCAAAGGGCGCGTTGCGCGTAGCTATCTCCGGGCATATGCCTCAGGTAGCAGCTGCTGCTAGTCAGAATTGGAATAATACTAATTGGCCCGGTGATGAAAACGGCAACTGGTATGTGGGCTTGAGCGTGAACATGAATATCTTTGATAGCGGTGTGACCGTATCTAAGATTCATGGCGCCGAGGCTGACCTCAAGAAGGCTCATGAGGAATATCGTGATACCGTGGACGCAGTAAACCTGGATGTGCGTAGCAATTATTTGAATATGCGCGAGGCTGAAAAGCGTATCGATACCACCAAGCTGGCTGTGGAGCAAGCAGAAGAGGATTATCGTATTGCTCAGCTGCGTTATATGAACGGCGTTGGCACTAATACTGACGTACTGGATGCACAGGTAGCTCTTACTGACGCAAAGACTAACTATTTAGAGGCTCTTTACGATTATAATACCTGCAAGACCGATTTGGAAACTGCTATTGGCGTACCTATGCAGTTCCCGACTAAGGTTACTGTTGAGCCCCAGGTAGCAGCTGCTGAAAAGGCTGTTAACGATAAGGCTGACAAAGAATAATTTCCTAAACACTTTTACTCCTGCACTTTGCTGCAGGAGTAATTTTTTTGGGAAAAATTTTGTAAAAACTATTTAGTAAAAGAGGAAGATATGTAAGTATGTCGAAATAATAAAAGTCGAAGTGTTTATATTTAGCAGGATTTCAGTTGAGCTGCTACAATTTTGTCATACTTTTGCCATGAATGCCTGCTACAATTATAAGATAATCTTAAAACGATGGTGATAAATATGAAAAGATACTTTAGATTTCTAGCTTTTTTAATAGTTTTGCTGAGTGCGGGCTATATCTTCCTCGTACATAGTGTGATGCCTAAATATATTCGACAAATGTTACCCCAGGTGAATGCCATTGCTTCGGAGATGATAAATGGTACTATTACCGTGGGCGATATGACCTGGGAAGGTGGCTTAAATGTGGAGCTCGCCGATATTACGGTTACCGATGCGCAGGGAGCAAAGGTAGCTGAGCTGCCGCGTACCATTATTAAGCTGCGTCCGTGGCGTGCGTTGCAGCGGGGTGAGCGAGCTGTGGGTGGCGTGGAAATCATGCGTCCGCAGGTTTACCTCACGATGGATAACAAGCAGAAGTGGAACCTTGCGTCTTTATTGAAGCCGTCTGATTCTGATGAGACGCCTTTCTATGGCTTGCTAGGTATTACAGAGGGCAAGCTGCATGTTTCCATGCCCCAGGGGAAATGGGAAATTCCTGTAGCTGGTACTGTTAATGGCGAGAGCAATCCGAACTTTGCCTTGGATTTACGCTTGGGCAGTGGCGTGGATACGCTGAAGCTAAAAGGTTTGCTGAATACGAAGGGCGAGGGACGAATGGAGCTCGTGACGAATAAGCTTGACCTGACGCCCTATGCTCCTCTAGCAAAATCCTATGCTAATATTGAGGAGCTCAAAGGTGGCTTTGGTAAGCTAGCGCTGCTGTATGTGAACGAAAATAAAAAGCAGCGTTTTTCCGGTGATGTTGATATTGTAGCTCTGGAGGGCAAGCTTGCGGCTAATGGCGCGCAGCACAGCGTTCGTTTAGATGGTGCAGTGCGGGCGCAGGACAATATGCTGACTATTGCTGGGCTGGATGCTGTTATTGATCAACAAAGCCTGCACCTCGAGGGTGAAGCGGACCTGCGCGATACGGATAACCCCAGTGGCAAGGGCGTGCTGAGCTCGGAGCAGCTTGCCTATGGTGAATACAAGGCTGAAAAGCTGCGCATACCCTTCCGTGCTGATAAGCGGGAGGTCGTGCTCGAGAATATTGCAGCGCAATATGGCGGGGGCACTATCAGCGGTAACGGCACCTATAACCTTGAGGAAAAGGTGCTGATGGCGGATGTAAATTTGCAAAACGTTACGCATCAGCCCGTAGACAGCCCCAAGGATGCAGTGCACATTAATGCGAAGCTGGCAGTTTTGGCAGCGCAGCAGGATGAGAAGCTTGATATTCATGCTGCAGCAGAGACCATGGATTTATCCTGGCGTAATCTGACAATCAAGCAAATGAATTTTGACGGCGGCTATGATAAACAGGGGCTTGTTATCAATCACTTCAGTGCTGCCGCTGGAGATAAGGGCGTGCTACTAGCAAAGGGCAGTGTGAATCCCGAGGGTGAGCTAATGCTCGAAGGCCGCATGACTGATTTCCCCATCAACCCGATTTTGGATGCAGCAGGGCAAGCAGGCACGGGTCTATGCTCCACTGGCTTTAAGGTTGGCGGCAGAGTCACTGCACCGGAATTTGCCGGCATCATTCAGCTTAGCCAGGCTGAATTTTTGCAACAAAAAATTAAAGAAGCGCATGGCTTTATAGCTGTAAAGGATAATCTTGTCACGATTAAAAATTTCCGTGCTCATATGGAGCAGGGGCAGCACATCATAAGTGGTTTAATTGACATACGTGGGGCTGAACCAGTAGTTGACCTTTCTCTTGAAACGGATAATGTTCGCATTGAGCCTATTATGCGCCTGCTTCTGAACCAAGAGGAAGTACCTGTAACAGGTAATCTGACTAATATTATGCAAATCACAGGCCCAGTGAGCAAGCCTACTGTTTATGGTGAGGTACATGCTACTGACGGCAGTGCGATGCAGCAGCTTTATAACAGTGTGGACGGACGCTATACCTATGATAAGGGTAGTGTGCGCCTGGACGACTTTCTAATCAACGCTTTTTATGCTAATGTAAAGCTTAATGGCACGATGACGACTGAAGGGGCGCTGAACTTTGACCTTGTGGCGAAGGATGTGGACCTCGCACATCTGCCGATTAAGGATGATACCGTGGAGCTCGGTGGTAAGGTTAATGCCAAAGGTCATTTAGGCGGCAAGCTAACGATGCCCACTTTCCGCGGTGATGTGGATAGTGCGCGTATTTTGATTAATGGTGAGCCCTTGACGGAGCTGGAGGGATCCATAGATGGCAGAGGATTGGAGAAAAATGAATTTAAGGTTTCCTTTAAACAGCCCTATAAAAACGATCCTCTTAATTATGGTATTTATACTGCCGATGTAAATCTCAATCTGAAGGAAAAATTCATGCAGGGCAAGGTGCAAATGCTGTGGGGCGACATTGGTGGCCTCCTTCGTATGGCACGCATGGATTATGATATTAACGGTCAGATGCAGGGCCTGCTGGACTTTTGCCCGCAGGGCAAGGGTAGCGGTCTGAATATTGCTATTAGTGCTGATGACGTAAAGATTCATGATTTGAATTATGCGCATATGGCTCTGAAGGGCAATATTAAAGAGACGCTCTTAACAGTTGATGAAATCAAGCTTCAAGAGCAGGACGAGGTGATGGATAAAGGTTTAATAACCGCAAATGGTAAGGTTGAGCTCAAGGAGCATTGGCTACAGCTAGAAATGCAGGCCTTGAAGGCAAATCCGGCTATAGCTACTGCGCCGATGAAGGAGCCCCCTGAGATTAAGGGTGAAATGGATATGCAGATTAAGCTTGCAGGTAGCTTTGATAATCCATCCGGTACGGGTACCCTGGAAATCACTAATGGCTCTGTAGCTGGCGTAGGCGTGGATAAGCTTACTGCAGCCTTGGCTCTTAAAAATGATAGTATTCTGCTAGAACAGCTCGTTGGTACGAAGGATGCTTATAGCGTGAAGGCTTCGGGCGATATTCCTCTGGATATTTTCCGTTCTAAGGAGCAGAGACGCAATCCGCGGGCGCAGATGAATATCATCATGGACTTAAACGAAGCGCGCTTGGGCATTCTGCCCGCCATGACTAAAATGGTTGAGTGGGGTGTGGGCGATACTAATGGCTCCGTACGCTTAGCTGGTACGTTGGAGGAGCCTTTGCTCTACGGCTCGCTCAAGATTGCTGAGGGTGCTGTCAAGGTTAAGGACCTAGACACAGTTTTGGAAAATATAGCACTTGATGTTGACTTTGCGGGTAACGAAATTCTGTTACGCAATTTGTCCATGAAGCTGGGTAAGGGTATGCTGTCTGCCGAAGGTAGCTATGCTTTGCAGACGAAGGAGGATGCTGCCTATAAGCTGCATGTGAAGGCTGATAAGGCTGAATTGGCATCGCAAATCTTCACCGGACGCATTAATAGTGAGGTAGAAATTATTCCTCAAAAATATCGTGATTTCCGTAAACGCAAGGGCAATACTCCGCCTCCCCAGGAATATCGACCCTTAATTAAGGGCTTTGTCAAGCTGGATGATGTGGTTGTTAATATGCCCACCATTCCGGAAATGGGCGAGGGTGAGAGTAATTTTGGCCTTGATATGAAGGTTGAGCTGGGTAAGAAGATTCATCTTTATAATAGCTATCTCTACGATATTTGGCTTAAGGGTGGCATTCATATTACAGGAAGTACGCTTTATCCAAATATCGATGGTACGATTAAGGCCGATAAGGGTACTATTACCTATCTGCGCACTGACTTTAAGCTGAAGGATGCAGGTCTTGTTTGGGTTGAGCCTGGTACCTTCCTACCAAATGTAAATTTGGAGAGTACAGCTCGCTTCAGTCGTTACCGTATTTACATGCATGTCAGTGGACCTGTGGAGAAAATGGACTTGCAGCTGACTAGTGATCCGCAGATGGAGCGTAATACCATCGTGCGTATGCTTACTCTGCAGCGCGATACTGCTGGTAGCAATGAGGTTACTAGTGAGGATATGAACAATCTGATGACTGCAGGTTTACAAATGACGGTGCTGGGCGACGTAGAGACCTGGATTAAGCAGACGCTGGGCCTGGACCAGTTCCGTATTTATACAGGCAAGGTACGCTCTGGCATAGGCTATGAAAGTACAAAAGATAGAACTGCAGACTTGACGGCAGATGAGCGTAATCAGTATAATATACTGGTAAGTAAGTATTTGAATAATAATTTTATGTTTGGCTATACAACAAGCTTTGATGCTCTTGACAGAAGCTTTTTTGGGCAGTACGATATAGGCAGGCATATGAACATCACTTATTCAAAGAGCTATGATCTCAATGATAAAACAGATAGCTGGTATGGATTAGAGTATAAAATTACCTTCTAGTCCTCATAGTCCTCACTGTCCTCGCTAAAAATAAATTTTTTCTAAAAAATTTGCAAGCAGAGCAGAGAGCGAAATGTCATCTAACAAAAATCATTGCTTTTTAAAAATAACAATTAACGGAAGGGAGGTGTAAGCATGCTGCAAAGCTATCTAGAGGAGCTGCGCAAAACCCCATTATTGGAGTCAGAGGAGGAGCGTAAACTTTGGGAGCGTTCTGCTGCCGGAGATCTTGCTGCTCACCAAAAGCTTATGACGAGCTATCAGCCCTTGGTCTTTAAAATAGCTTCTGGCTTTAGGCTGCCGGAGAATGAGACTATGGAGCTGATTCAAGAAGGCATGGTGGGGCTTTTAGAAGCAGCCGAAAGCTATGATTATACGCGTCAGGTAGCCTTCAGCCTGTTTGCCTCCTTCCGCATTAAGGGTGCAATGGTGGACTATTTGCGTCAAACTGACAGCAAGGGTTTAGTATATCTTGATAGTGAAATAAGTCAGGGCTTTACTTTAAGTGATGCTTTGCCTTCAGAGCTGGCTACTCCGACGGAGGTTACTGAGCAAAATCTGCTTAAGGAAAAGGTAGCCCAGGCTATGGAAAGATTGCCTTTAAAGGAGCAGCAGGTTTTGCGCGGCATCTTGATTGATGATAGACCGGCGCAGGTAGTAGCCGAGGCTATAGATGTAAGCCTGGGGCATGTTTACCGCTTGCAAAAGCAAGGGGTAAGGCGCATTCGCGGGATGCTGTCTCGCTTTATGCATGACTTTAATAAAGATTAAAAGAATATAATTGAGCAAAATTATAACGTAAATTGGAGTATTTCACAGAAAATAAAGCTTAATCGCGTATAATTGCTTTAAATGAGATGTTAAATTCTGCAAAGAATAATGACTTTATTTAAGATAGCTAGAGAATAATGTTCTAGAGCAGAAGGAGGTATTTCCATGGCGCAGCCAAGTCAATCCTTGTTTCGCCGGATTCGCTCTATAAGAAGCAGTCTGGATAATGCGGAGCAAAGCTTTTTGGACAATAAGGATATACGTGGCGAGCTTGATTTGATGCTGGCAGAGGCCGAGCTAAAGAATTTGCGCAAGAAAAAGGATGTACCTTGGAGCTGGAATCGCCATTTATTAGCTGCTTGCTCAGCACTGATTATTGTGCTAGCTGGCTGTGGTGGCTGGTATTTCGCTAGAGATCACTATAAGCAGCGTGCTCGTGCAGCTAATATAAGTACTACTGCAACAGTGACAGTGCAGCAAGGTGATGTAGCTCAGCTTAATGAAGCTGCAGGTGTAGAGCCCCAAATAAAGAATGCGCAAGTAATAAAATCAGATGTGAAACCAACTTTGGGTGATGCTTCTTCTAAGGAGCACTCCCAAGTGACTATATCCAAGGCTGATATGCATAAATTAGTGCAGTCGGCTAGAGTAGAATTAAATAGCTCGAAATGAATCGAAGGAGGACTTCATTGATGAAAAGAACCTTATGGCAACCCTTAACAGTAGGCTTAGCGGCAATGCTTATGGCACTGCCTGTTTATGCTGAGGAGGCTCAAGCCCCCGTGGCGACGGACACGGCCGTAGCTCAGGCTGCTCCGCAGAAAGAAGAAAATAAATTAGCTCCTTATATGGGTAAGAAAATTACAAAGCAAATCATTGAGGGCAATGTTAACGTAACTAAAGAAGAAATTGCTGCTGCCTTGAAAACTAGACAGGGCATGGTATTTACTGAGTCTGGCTTGGCTGAGGATTTGAGTGCTATCTACGATTTAGGATGGTTCTATGACCTGCGTCCTGAGTTTAAGCTGGTACCCGAGGGTGTACAGATTATTTATCATGTTTTGGAAAACCCCGTCTATAAGGGGGTAAATGTCAAGGGTAATACCGTTATTGATGCCAAGAAGGTTGCTGCTTGCTTCGATTTAGAAAAGGATAAAATCGCTAACCTGAAGCAAATTAACAAATCTGTCCAAAAGCTAGAGGAGGAATATCGCTCCGCTGGTTATATTTTGGCACGTGTAACTGATGTGCATATGGAGCAGGATGGTACCCTGCAGGTAAGTGTAAATGAAGGCCTCGTAGAAGGCTTTAAGGTCAAGGGTAATAGAAAATGTAAGGACTATGTAGTTACTCGTGAAATGAAGCTCAAGCCCGGCAAGCCCTTTAATGCTAAGGATGCTCGTCGTAGTATGCAGCGCGTTTATAACCTGGGCTATTTCGAGGATGTTAACGTGAAGCTGAACCCCGGTCGTGAGCCGAACTCCGTCGAGGTTGAAATCGATGTTGTAGAAATGAATACCGGTACCTTTGGTATTGGTGCAGGATATAGCAATGCCGACGGCTTCGTTGGTATGATTTCCATCGGTGATAAGAACTTCCGTGGTACGGGTGACAAGATTAATATCCGTTGGGAATTCGGCGGCGAGGATAACAAGAACTATGACTTCAGCTATACTCGTCCCTGGATTGATAGCAAGGAAACCAGTGCTACCATCAATTTGTACGATATCACCAATGAATATGCTGACTATGATATCAATGGCGATGAAATTGCGCGCTATGACAAAAAACGTCGTGGTCAGGAGCTGACCTTCAGCCGCAAGACCAATAACGAGTTTGTCAGCAACTATGTGACCATCAAGAACCGTGATGATATCTATAAGGGCGAGGCTGATGGCTACGAGGGCGATACGGACCAATACTATGAAGATCAGTTCAAGGGTAGTAGTAAGTTTAAAGACTGGATGCCGAAGACTGCTGCAGAACGCCGTAAGGAAAACTTCGGCCTGACGCGTTCCATCACATTTGGTCGTGTATTTGACTCCCGTGATAATGTTTATGATCCCCACGAAGGCAAGCGCATGGCTTATAGCGTAGAATGGGCTGGCGGCTTGGGCGGTGACTTCGATTTCACGAAATTCACTGCGGATTGGCGCTACTACTACCGTGCTGGTGGCGAAAATGTTTGGGCACTGAACCTGGGTGCAGGCTATGCTGATGGCGATATGCCGCTTAGCCAACGCTTCTCCATGGGTGGCAGTGATACCCTGCGTGGCTATGAGGATGACCAATTCCGTGGCAATAGCATGGTGAAGGCAACCTTGGAATATCGTTTCCCGATTGTCAAGAAGGTACAGGGTGTACTCTTTACTGATAATGGTTATGCTTGGGATAAACGTCATGAGGACGAATTTGACTTTGGCCTGCTTAAGAACAGCTATGGCGTGGGCCTGCGTATTAATTCTCCGCTTGGTCCTGTTAAGCTGGATTATGGCTATGGCGAGGATGGTGGCAAGTTCCACTTCAGCTTTGGTGGTCAATTCTAATTCAGACGTGCTTTTAGAGTATATATAAAGTGATTTTTTAATACTACAAATATTTTAGGCGTAAATTAGGAGCAGATGCTGCTATGAAGCTGAACAAATTTGCATTATTATTTGCTGCAATGACATGCTTGCCATTGCAGCATGCTTTTTCTGCCCCCATTCATAACGTTGCTGTGCAGGTAGTGGACCCTAGCGGTGGCACGAGTCCGGTGCTATTGAAAAAAATGAGCAGCAGCATGCAGGTGGTGGCAGAGCAATTATTTATTGATAAGGACGACGCCAAGGTGCAGGAGGCTAGTGCTGCTTACGAGCGTTTGCTGCTTGAAATTGGTGAGCGTGTTTTTACTGGATACGAGCTAGCAGAGGTTCGTTTAGAGCCAGGTAGCACTACCTATGTGACACTAGCAGCTCGTCCCTGGGGAGCGACAATCCAGCACCCGCGAGTGGAGCTGGAGTTTTCCGGTGTGGAGCAGGATATGGCCGCGGCTTTAAAGCAACGCATACCCAATTTGGAGGCACAGCTAGAGCAGGCTATCAGTGGTGCTAGCGTTAGTGCAGGCGATTGGGCTGGTGGTGTTCTGCGAGCTATGGTGCGTTCTCAGGTTGAGGAGACTTTACCCGAGTTTAGAGCAGCTGTGGACGTGCTGGAGCAGCAGGGACAAACTCTGGTACAAGTAGTAGTTTATCCCGTGGGGCAGATAGTCACCAATATTAAATATGAGCTGCGGAGTGAAGCTATTCCCAACATTCTCCTCATGGAGCTGAAGTATAAATATCTTAAAATCTGTGATAAGCTACGTGGCCTGCCCTTAGCTTATATTAAGAGTCATCAAAAGGAAATCGAGCAGCGCCTTACTGAGCAGCTCTTGGCCGAAAAAGCTATTAAGGATTTTGGCCTACAGCCAGAGGTGAAGCTCAGCCCAGGGACTAATCTCGGGGTGGAGATTTTAATAAAATCTGACGAATACAAGGTGTGGTTCGAGGGCTATGGGGACATAGGTCGCGATAAGGACAATTTATCGGGCAAGGCCCATATTGGCAAATTTATTTCTCAGCGGGATGAGGTCTTTGGCGAGGCCGAGGTAGTACTGGATGATGTACAATGGCGCTTTGGCACCGGTGTCTCTCGCTATTGGGGCAAAAGCGTTTGGAGCTATATGCGTCGTATGCCTGTAGGGGATAATGATTATCGCCTTGAATATAATTTAAGTCCGAAGTGGCGCCTCAGAGCGGAGCATTTTTCCGGTGATGATCGCAATGAATTTGCAGTGCGCTATCGTATTCATGAGTTCTTGAGTGCGGAATATGTCTACGGAGGCGATGAATTTTACTTGCGAGTTATAGGAAATCTGTAACAATTCTTGAAAGAATGGTCGTAGGCTGATATAATAAAGTATATATGTATATCCAAAATTTTATGGTAAAAGAAAGTAGGGATTTTGATTATGATGCAGCAATTGCGTAATCCTAAAAATGTAAAGCTCGTTTCTCTTTTCGTAGCAGCTATTTTTGTCCTGGGCTGCTTCGCATTGAGCCTGACCCAGAGTGGCTTCGGTAAAAGCGCTTCTGCAGCCTCCACTGAATCCGCTATCGGTGTTGTCAATTATCAGATGATTATTGCACAATGCCCGGATATTAAGGACGTGGACGCAGCTATGAAGACTGAAATCGAGAACGCTCAAAAGGAGTTCAACGAAAAGTCCAAGGACATGAACGATGCTGAAAAGAGAAGCTACTATACTCAAACTCAGGAACGTTTGCAAAATAAGCAAAAAGAGCTGATGGACCCCGTACTGAAGAAAATTGAAGCTGCTATTAAAAAAGTAGCTGATAAAAAGGGTCTGGCCGTAGTTGTAGAAAAGAACACCGTAGTTTATGGTGGCCTTGATATCACTGATGAGGTCGCTAAATCCATGCAAAGCGCTAAATAAGCTTTGCATAAGGGACGGTAGACTGGCCTGCTAGCAGGCTATTGATAGCATTTTTTAGTATTTTTCAAGGAGGGCATCATGGACAGAGGTAGCTTAGTAAAAATGAGCCTTGTGCTGACAGCTGCTTTGGTTATTTCTGCCTGTGGTAGTTCCTTGACAAAGGCACCTTCTGCGCAGCGTGATAAAATTGCTGTTATTAATTGGCAGCAGGCTGTGCAAAGCCACCCTGAGTATCAGAAGCTACAGCAGGGCAAGAAAATTCTTCAGGACCTGCTGGACAAACGCAAAAAACAAGAGCATTTGGCTAAGGCTCAGCTAGGAAGCTTAGATAAGCTGAGAATGTTGCGGCAGCTTAGTCAAAGCAGTTACTGGCAGGCTGATTTTGATACTCGTATGGTGGAAACCAGGGAGCGAGAGCATAAAAAGCTGTTGGATATTACGCAACAGGTAGAGGCCGAGGTCGATAAGGAGCTGGCGCCACGCAAAAAGAGCATCGAGGATAGCTATCAGCTAGAGATTTTTAATATGCGTGCTCTGCTTGAATCTGTGCGTATGAAGCCCGATGCTAGAGCCGACATAGAAGCAAAGCTCAAGGAGCTACAGCGTGAGCGCGGCCGCAAGGTAATGGAGCTGGAGGCTGAGAAGCATTCTATGATGGAGGCTAGGCTCGCGCCCCACCGCCAGGAATTGCAGCAGCGGATGGCTGAGGCTGCCGCTGATTATCATGCTAAGATTCTCCAGGAAAAGCAGGGGAAGGAGGCCAAGGAGCAAGAAATGCTTAGTGCAGCTCCGAAGGCTTTACATAATGCTCTTGCTATTATGGATAGAGAAATCGATAAGCAGCAGGAAAAAAATGATCAGCTGCAAAAAAAGATTGATAGCGATATCTCTAGTCAGGCTGTGAAGCTAGCTCATGAAAAGGGCTACACCATCGTATTTAATAAATATAAGGTTAATATAACAGCTGATGATATCACTACCAAGGTAGTAGAATATTTACAAAAACAATTCCAAGATAAAAAATAAGTGAGGTTTGAGAACATGAAAAAAATTATTGCAGGCTTAATGGTGGCAGCAGCTATGCTGACCTTTGGTTGCAGTGGTCGTAACGCTGCTTTTGGTGTTGTAGATCTGCGCAAGGTAGAAACTGAGGCTGCTGTCATTAAGACTACTAAAGAAGATGCTAATAATAAGCTGAAGGAGCTTAAAGCCCAAATGGATAAGGACATGGCTGGTAAGCAGGGCGAAGAGGCTAGCAAGGTCATGGAGGATTATTCCGCTAAGGCTCAATTAATTCAGAGCGAGGCTCAAAATAAGCTGAAGGCTAGCCTGGATACTGCTTTGAATGCTGTTGCTAAGGAGAAAAACCTTGGTGCTATCATGATTAAGGAAGCAGTTCCTCAAGGTGGCACTGACGTTACGGAAGACGTAATTAAAAAAATGCAATAAAATATAGCAAGCGAAAGCGGGAGCGGACGGTTACGTTCGTCCGCTTTTCGTGTGCATATGCTATTCGTGAAAATTGCTGTTTGATGGGAGCTATGGAGGTTGGAAATGGAGAAGAGTGTACAAGAGTTAGCTGAATTTTTACATGGTACAGTGGAGCATGATAATCCGGAGCTGAAGGTAACCGGCGTTAATGGCCTAGTTGAAGCAGGTCCTACGGATATTTCCTTTGCTGTGCCGCCCCATGTGGAGCATTGTCATCTGAGCAAGGCTGGCGTTATGGTGCTGAGCCCGGCGGACCCGGAGCTGGATGGTCGTCCCGTTATTCGCGTGGAGAATCCCCGTGCTGCCTTTGCAGCGCTTTTAGAGCTGTTCCGCCCGCAGGAAGAGGTGGAGCGTGTCGTAAGCCCCTATGCCTTTGTTTCTAAAAAGGCAAAAATTGGTGCTAATGTTGCGATTCAGCCCTTTGCAGTAGTTGAGGATGACGCAGAAATTGGCGACGGCACTGTAATTTACCCCCATGCCTATGTGGGCAAGCGTGTAAAGATTGGCGCAAATTGTACTCTTTATCCTAATACCACTGTTCGTGAGGATTGCGTATTAGGCAATCGCGTAATTTTGCAAGCTGGCTGTGTTATCGGTGGCGATGGCTTTGGCTATATTACCCAAAATGGCAAGCATAGCAAGGTGCTGCAAACTGGTAATGTAGTATTGCAGGATGATGTAGAAATTGGTAGCAATACCTGTATCGACCGTGCTACCGTTGATAGCACCATCGTAGGCAAGGGTACGAAGATTGATAACCTCGTACATCTCGGTCACAATGATATTCTGGGTGAAAACTGCCTCGTAGTTGCGCATGTAGGTATTTCCGGTAGCGTAACTGTTGGCAACAATGTAACCTTCGCAGGTCAGGTAGGCACCGTTGGTCATATTACTATTGGCAATAATTGCGTTTTCGGTGGTAGAACTGGTATTACTAATGATGTACCTGATAACTCTGTAATGGGTGGCTTCCCTGCTATGCCGATGAAGGAATGGCTGCGTCAGGAGGCTAATGTGCGTAAGGTTGGCGAAATGCTCAAGCGCGTTAAGGCTTTGGAAAAAGAGCTGGCTGCCTTAAAAGAGAAATAAAACTACGAAGTCTTTTTCAATAAAAAATGGAAGTAGACCTTTAGAGAAAATATATTGAAGTAGGTATAAGAAATAAGTGTTAGGTTATTACGCTGTAAAAATTTTTAGTAAGATAATGTGTATGCTGCCCCTGTGTCTGCGCAAGCTTTTTGCTAAATTTGTGGGGAGTGTGGCCGTTCTCGTAGTGCAGAAATGGCGTCTGCAAATGGCCCAGGCCAATATCGAGGAATGCCTCCATGTACCCTCTGCACAAGCAAAGCAAATTGCGGAAGACAGTCTGCGTCGCTTTGGTCGCATGGTAGTAGAGGTACTGCGCTTTCCGCTGCTCAAGCCCAGTAATATTGATAAGCTGGTTAAGGTAGAGGGCTTGGAGCATTTGGAAAAAGCGTACGCCGAGGGCAAGGGCGTTATCATGTGCACCGGTCACTATGGTAACTGGGAGCTGCTAGGCGCTACGGTGGCTCTACACGGCTATCCGATGCTCTCCATTACCCGCAAGCAGAACAATGCCAATATGGACAAGGCCATTAATGAATTTCGCCAGATGGTGGGCCAAAAGGTAACCTATAATCGTGGCGAGCATGGACTCCTTGCGATTAGCCGCATGCTGAAGGAGAAAAATCTTTTAGGTGTGCTCTATGATCAGGATACGAATGATGATGGCGTGGAAGTTGATATTTTTGGCAAGCGCTCTGTGATTCCTTTAGGCCCTGCGGCGCTATCCAGACTTTATGGTAGCCCTATTTTACCTATTTTCTTACACAATAATGATGACTGGACCTGTACGGCGAAAATCTATCCGCCCCTGTATACTCCTAAGACTAAGGATAAAAAACAGGACTTTTATCAGGTTACCCGTCAATTAGTTGATATTTTAGAGCAGGAAATTACTGCCCATCCAGAAATGTGGTTCTGGGTGCATGACCGCTGGAAGGACGGTCGTAAGCGGTTTGGCAAGAAAAAATAAATTGTCGAAGGAGGAAGAAGATGTCCGCAAATATTCAAGAAATGCAGCATACGCTTGCTAAAGAAGTATCCTATTCCGGCATCGGTCTGCATTCCGGCAAAGATGTACTGATGACCCTGAAACCGGCCGAGCCCAATACCGGTGTGGTATTTGTCCGCACTGATATGGAGGGTAAGCCCCAGATTCATGCCCTAGCTGAAAATGTTAGCTCTACAGTAAAGGCGACCACCTTAAGTGAAAATGGTGCTGAGGTCTTCACAGTTGAGCATCTGATGGCTGCTGTTTCCATGATGGGTGTGGATAATATTATTATCGAAATGTCTTCACCCGAGCCTCCCGTTGCTGATGGCAGCGCGAAGGTTTTCTGTGAGCTGATTGAAGAGGCTGGGCTTGTTGAGCAAGCTGCGGAGCGCAAGGTTTATGTTGTTGATAAGGCCTTTTCCGTATATGATGGTGATCGTTATATCACTGTTTTGCCTTATGATGGCTATCGCATTTCCTTTACCTCCATCAATCCGCATCCGATGCTGGGCACCCAGTATTTTGATGTGCTATTAGATAAGGAGAGTTTCCAAAAGGAGATTATGAGCGCAAGAACTGTTGCTTTTACCTATGAGCTGGAGATGCTTCGCAAAATGGGCCTTGGATTAGGTGGCTCCCTGGAAAATGTAGTAGTTTTTGATGAGGAAAAAATTCTCTCCGTGCCTCGTTATGATGATGAATTAATTCGCCATAAAATACTCGATTGCATTGGTGATTTATATTTATTGGGCCCCATTAAGGCGCATGTTATCGCTGTGAAAACAGGACATGCCTTTAATTCCCAAATTGCAAAGCAAATTCAAGCCTATAGAACAAAGGAGGACTAAATCATGACCGTATTAGATATTAATGAAATCAAAAAAATTCTGCCCCATCGTTATCCTATGCTGCTGGTAGACCGCATTCTGGAGATTGAACCCCTGAAGCGTGCTGTAGGTATCAAAAATATCACTGCTAATGAAATGCAATTTTTAGGTCACTTCCCCAATGAGCCCATTATGCCTGGCGTACTTTTAATTGAGGCTATGGCTCAGGTTGGTGGCGTAGCTATGCTTTATCCTGAAGAAAACCGCGGTAAAATTGCTGTATTCGCAAAAATCGATAACGTTCGTTTCCGCAAACAGGTTGTGCCCGGAGATCAGGTTGTAACCACCGCTGAGGTTACGAAAATCATGCGTGGTAATATGGGTGTTATTCACTGCGAAGGTAAGGTTGATGGCAAGGTTGCCTGCGAATGCGACTGCACCTTTGCAATCATGGATCCTAAAGAAGCATAAAAAAGTTAAAATAAGCAGGAAAACATAGAAAAATAGAGCTAGTGAGCTTAATTTAGGGATAATTACGCAATTTTGCAGATTATGCCCTGTGAAAAAAAGCCTGCGGGGATGATTATAGTAATATATCTAAGTTTAATTGCTTGATTAAATGTATGGGGAGTGAAAGTAATGAGTTCATTGATAATGCCTGAAAGTGGTATTCATGAAACCGCCATTATTCATCCGTCCGCAGTCATTGGTAAGGATGTTAAAATTGGTCCTTATGCGGTAATCGATGGTGATACGGTTATAGGCGACGGTTGTGTTATCGGCGCTCATGTTACCATTCATAAATATACTACTATTGGTAAAAACAATACATTTTTCCCTGGCTGCTCCATTGGTGCTGAGCCCCAGGACTTAAAATTTGTTGGCGAAAAAACTACTACTGTCATTGGTGATGGTGGTACCTTCCGCGAATGCTGCACTGTTAATCGTGCCTGCGGCGAAGGCTGCGAGACTCGCATTGGTAACAACATCCTGATGATGGCTTATACCCACGTTGCGCATAACTGCACCGTTGGTAATAATGTAATTATGTCCAATGTAGCAACTCTGGCAGGTCACGTTATTGTTGAGGATCGTGCTGTAATTGGCGGTCTGAGCGCAGTGCATCAGTTCTGCAAAATTGGTCGCAATGTTATGGTTGGTGGTATGGCGCGTGTAGCGCAGGATATTCCGCCCTTCATGATTGTTGCTGGTGACCCGGCGTTTGTGTCCGGCTTAAATAGTGTTGGTCTGTCCCGTGCAGGTATGCCTGCTGAGCATCGCAGCGAGCTAAAAAAGGCTTTCCGCATTCTCTATCGTAGCGGTCTGCCCCTGCAGGAAGCAATTGCTACCATGGAATCTGATTTAGAGAGCTGCGAGCCTGTTGAGCATCTGCTGCGCTTCCTGCGCAATGTAGAGCGTGGCATTATCCGTACTCGCAAGGGCTAAGGACCCGGAGGACAATGGAAGTATTAGGAGTATTATCCGGCATTGGTCATTTGCCGGTTGAGGTAGCTCGTTCCGCGAAGAGTCTGGGCTACGAGGTCGTAGCTGTGGGCGTAGTTCCTGGCATTGATGAGGAGCTGGCTCCCAGCGTGGACCATTATTATGATATTAATATTGGCAAAATAGGCAAGATTATTTCTACCCTGAAAAAGCACAAGGTAACTAAGGTCACGATGATTGGCAAGGTTACGAAGGAGGTGCTTTATAAGGCTGGTGCAATCGTGCCTGATTTGCGTGCCATTAAAATTCTAGCCAGTGTACCTGACCGCAAGGACGACACAATTATGAATGCTATCTGCAAGGAGCTGGAGAGCGAGGGCATTGAGGTCATGGACCAGACCATCCTCATTAAACCGCTCTTACCTGCACCGGGCGTGCTGACGAAGCGTAAGCCCACGGAGGCAGAGCTTGCAGATATGGAATTTGGCTTTGAGATGGCGAAGGCTATCGGTGGTCTTGATATCGGCCAGACGGTAGTTGTCAAGAATCGTGCTGTGATGGCTGTGGAAGCTATTGAAGGTACTGATGCCTGCATCCTGCGCGGTGGCTATCTGGGCAAGGGTGGCGTTATTGTGGCTAAGGCTGCTAAGCCTTCCCAGGATCAACGCTTTGATATTCCTGGCTTCGGTACGAAGACACTGGAATCCATGATTTATGCTGGTGCTACCGGCATCATCATTGAAGCTGGCAATACTTTAATCGCTGAAAGAGAAAAGGTTATTGCTCTGGCAGACAAAAACAATATCACTATCCTCGTAAAATAAAATATTTGCAAAAATTTTTCGCAATAATTAGCGGCTGACTCGTTATGTCGGCCGCTTTTTGTGTTATAATATATACTGAAATCGTATAAGCTTTGTGGAGAGAAGTTTAAGGAGATATCATGGCTAAAATACTCATATCCGCCGGAGAAGCCTCCGGTGATATTCATGCAGCAGCTGTCACTGCTGCCATAAAGAAAATAGATAGCACCGCCGAGGTCTTTGGTATGGGCGGTGATGCCCTGCGCGCTGCTGGCGGCGAGGTGCTTTTTGATATCAAGGACCATGGTGTAATGGGCTTTGTGGAGGTAATTAAAAAGTTACCCGATTTGTTTAAGCTGCGTAGCGATTTTGCACGCGTTATGGACGAGCGCAAGCCGGACTGCATGGTTGTCGTGGATTATCCCGGCTTTAATATGAAGCTGGCAAAGTTAGCCCACGATAAGGGTATTCCCGTTGTTTCCTATATTGCGCCCTCCGCTTGGGCTTGGAACAAGGGAAGAGCTAAAAAGGTTGCGAAAATCGTCGATAAGGTTGCCTGCATTTTCCCCTTTGAATATGATGTATATGAGGAGGCCGGCGCTCCGGTAGAGTTCGTTGGTCATCCCTTGTTGGATATTGTGCATCCAGAAATGGAGCGAGCTGAGGCCGAGGCTTGGGCCGGAAAGCAAGCAGGACGTCCGCTTGTGCTCATTATGCCCGGTAGTCGTCTGATGGAAATCGAAAAGATGCTGCCTACCTTGCTTGAGGGTGCCAAGCTTTTACAAAAGCAAATGCCCGAGGTGCAATTTGCGATGCCTCGTGCAGGTACAATCCCGCTCGAGCTCCTACAGAACAAAATTAAAGCCTCTGGACTTGAAGTAAAGATTACCGAGGGTCATAATTATGATTTGTTCAGCGTAGCTGATTTAGCGCTGGCTACAAGTGGCACGGTAACGCTGGAGGCTGCCTTATGTGGCTTACCCAGTGTAATTGTCTACCGTACTTCTGCCATTAATGCTTTTATCGCACGTCGAGTGATTAATATTCCTAATATCGGCCTGCCCAATATCGTAGCAGGTCGCCAGATTTTGCCGGAGCTCTTGCAGGAGGAATTCACCCCCGCGAAGGTAGCGGCAACCGCTGCAGAGCTGCTGGCGCCGGAGCGTCGTGAGCAGCTTGATGCTAATCTGGCCTTTATGAAGCAGCGCTTAGGTGAGCCGGGTGCTGTAGGTCGCGTAGCCCAACTAATTTTAAGAATAGCTGAGGAGAAAAAATGAATTTATACTTTCGTGCTTTAAAATATGTAAAGCCCTATTTGCTCCGTGGTCTCTGTGCCGGTATCTGTACAGTCATTGCTGCGGGTGGTACTGCTTATCTACCGTGGATTATCAAGGATATGGTGGATCAGGTCCTGAAGGAAAAAAACACTGATATGCTGAATTATATTGTCATCAGTATTATCGTCGTTTTCATTATTCGTGGTATTGCTTATTATGGCCAGAGCTATCTAATGAATTATGTGGGTCAAAGAGTGATTATTGATATCCGTAAGGCTGTTTTCGAAAAGCTGCAGCGTTTAAGTCTGTCCTTTTATGACAAAAATAAAACTGGTACCATCATGAGCTATGTTACCAACGACGTTAACGCTTTGCAGTCTGCTATGGTCGAAAACGTGGTCGAAATGGTTACTGAAAGCGTTATCCTCATTGCCTCCATTGTGATGATGATTTACCTTGACTGGCGCCTGTTTTTAGTAACCTTCAGCACCTTCCCGATTGTATTGCTGTTTATTGATCAGTTCGGTAAGCGCATTCGTAAATCCGGTAGTCGCATTCAGGAGGCAACTGCAGATATTACCTCCGTACTTCAGGAAACAGTTTCCAGTGCGCGCGTAATCAAGTCCTTCGTGCGCGAGGAGTACGAAATTAAGCGCTTTGATAAGGAAAATATGAATAACTTCCGTGCCAATATGAAATATGCCCAGCTTTCTGCTACCTTAACTCCTACGATTGAGTTTGTCGCTGCCGTGGGTGTTACTGTTATTCTGTGGTACGGTGGTAATAGCGTTATCGAGGGCAGTATTACTGCAGGTAGTCTTGTAGCCTTTCTGACCTACGCTGTCAATATTTCTAATCCGATTAAACGACTGAGTCGTGTTATCGGCAACATCCAAAAGGCATTAGCTGCTGCTCAGCGTGTTTTTGATGTTTTGGATTTACCCGAGGTTATTAAAAATGCTCCTGAAGCTAAGGCTCTGCCCATGGTAAAGGGTAATGTCTGCTTTAACAATGTTTCCTTCGCCTATAATCCTGGTGAACAGGTGCTCAATAATGTTAGCTTCGCTGTGAAGCCTGGTGAAATGATTGCCTTCGTCGGTCCCTCCGGTGCCGGCAAATCCACGGTAGCGAGCCTGCTGCCCCGCTTCTACGACGTTACGGATGGCAGTATCACCATCGATGGGGAGGATATCCGCGGCGTTACGCTCAACTCCCTGCGTGAGCAGGTAGGTATCGTGCCCCAGGAGACGGTGCTCTTTAATGGCAGTGTGTACGATAATATCCTTTATGGTCGCCTAGATGCCACTAAGGAGGAGGTTGAAGCTGCTGCTAAGGCTGCGAATGCGCATAACTTCATTATGGAGCTGCCCGATGGCTATCAGACTATGCTGGGTGATAGAGGTGTTAATATCTCTGGCGGCCAACGTCAGCGCATTTCCATTGCTAGAGCAATACTTAAAAATCCGCAAATTCTTATTTTGGACGAGGCAACCTCTGCACTTGATACTGAAAGCGAACGCGTAGTACAGGAGGCATTAGATCGCCTGATGGTGGGCCGTACCTCCTTCGTAATCGCGCATCGCCTTTCCACTATAAAAAATGCTGATAAAATTATGGTGCTGGAGAAGGGTTCCCTCGTAGAGTGTGGTACCCATGATGAGCTTATGGCTAAAGAAGGCCTCTATGCTCACCTCTACCAGATTCAGTATCGCAATAAAGCTGCTCAATAAGGCGAAAAGAGGTTAATTCATGTATATTCTGTATAATATTCTTATTTTAATAGTGCTGCTAGTCTTTGTACTGCCCTATTATACCTATCGCTTGTTTACGGAAAAGGGCTTTGGTCTGCGCTTTAAACAGCAGGTTTTTGGGAGTATTGACGATGAGGAAATCGCTAAGGTAGCGCAAAAGGACTGCATCTGGATTCATGGTGCATCCGTGGGTGAAATCGTAGCGACCAGTCCCCTTGTGAAGCAGATTCGTAAATCCATGCCTGAGCGTCCTGTTCTTGTTTCTGCCTTTACTGTAGGTGGCTATAATATGGCGAAGCAGATTATTCCTGAAGCTGATGCTATTATCTATTTTCCTTTGGATTTGCCCTTTGTGGCCGAGTCCCTTGTAAAACGCATCCATCCGGGTGTCTTCATGCCTGTTGAAACAGAGCTGTGGCCTAATTTCCTGCGTGCTATTCGTGAGCGCCATATCCCTGTTATGATGGTTAATGGTCGTATCAGCGAAAAATCCGTGAAGAATTATCGCTATTTGTACGGTATTTGGGATGATATGCTCAATACTGTTACCCGTTTCTGCATGCAGTCCAGTATTGATGCCGATTATATCGCTCATCTTGGTGCTGATCGCAAGAAAATCTTTGTAACTGGTAATACTAAATTTGATCAGACCTATGCTGAGGTTACTCCGGAGGATTTGGCGAAATATCGCCTGGAGCTGGGCTTAAAAGAGGATTACCCGATTATCGTTGCGGGCTCCACCCATCCTGGTGAAGAAAAGGTGCTGCTAGAATCCTTTAAGGCTGTGCGTGATAAATATCCCCACGCACGTCTTGTGATTGCACCGCGTAAAACTGCGCGTGCAGATGAAATTGCAAAAATTGCTGCTGGCTACGGCTATGAAACTGGTTATCGCTCTAAAATGAAGGAGCAGGAGGGTGAGCGCAAGGAATATCCTCTGCTTATCATCGATACTATTGGCGAATTAGGTCGTATCTATGCTGTAGGCGATGTAGTGTTCGTAGGTGGCTCCTTTAGTAACACTGGTGGCCATAACGTGCTGGAGCCTGCTGCCCATGCTAAACCCATTATCGTGGGTCCGAGTATGCAGAATTTTAAGGACTCCTATGCCCTCTTAAGCAAGGTTAAAGCCTGCAAGATGGTCGCTAATCAAAGCGAATTAACTAGCGAAATGCTGGATATCATTAAAAATGACGAACGTCGCCAGCAAATGGGCGAAGCCTCCCTGCAGGTTATCAAGGAAAACCGTGGCGCCGATGTGCGTAGTATTCACTACCTCAAGGAGCTCCTGGATTTGACGGCAGTGCCTGCTAAGGAATATGCAGTATACCCCATTAATACACGTAATCTGACGGATGAGGGCGGTGGTCGCCTGCGTCATGGCGATGCTCTCATTCAATACATTTATCGTATTGCCTATGGCCCTGATACCCCGTTTTTGGGGTGGTTGCTTCTGGCTCTGCTGCGTGGTATGTCCTATTTATATAAATTCGGCGTGTGCTGCAAGCTGAATATGTATGAATCAGGTCTCTTGAAAAAAGAGAAGCTCAATTGCTGCGTTATCTCCATTGGTAATATTACTGTTGGTGGTACGGGCAAGACTCCGACGGCGCAAAAAATGGCAGCTATCATCAAAGAGATGGGCTACCGTGTAGTTATTTTGAACCGTGGCTATCGCTCCCACTGGGGCAAGGAGCTGGGCGTTGTTTCTGATGGCAACAAGATTTTCATGACAGCCTATGAGGCTGGTGATGAGGCCTACCTGATGGCGAAGACTCTGCCCGGTATTCCTGTTATTATCGGTAAAAATCGTGCTGTAACTGGTCGCTATGCTGTAGAAAAACTGAATGCCGAGGTCATCATCATGGACGATGGCTATCAGCACTGGCAGCTGGAGCGCGACCTCGATGTAGTGCTCGTAGATACGCTGAATATGTTTGGCAATGGCTGCGTACTGCCGCGTGGCACCCTGCGTGAGCCTTTGCAAAACCTGGCGCGTGGTGACCTCTTCCTCCTGACGAAGACGGACCAAAGCAGTAAGCTGAGCCGTCTGCAGCTGCGTCATACGATTGCGCAGTATAATGCGGAGGCTCCTGTTATCGAGAGTATTCACCATCCGAAGAATTTCGTGGAAATCGCGGATTGGTACAAGGGTATTTCCGAGAATATTAAGGATCTCGAAGAGCTGAAGGGTAAGGATGTCATGGTTTTCTCCGCTATCGGCAATCCCTCCTCTTTCGAGCAAACTCTGTCCAGTATTGGCCTAAATATCCTAGAGGCTGTTCGTTATCCTGACCATCATGATTATGGCATGCTGGAGATGCAATATATCAATGAGCGTGCTAGCAGCCTGAAGGCGGTTGCCATGATTGCTACGGCTAAGGACGCCGTAAAGATTCCCACCGAATTTATTTATTCTGCCCGTGAGATTCCGCTGTATATCCTGAATATGGATATCTGCATTACCGAGGGTATGGATAAGTTCAAGGAATATATTGATAATGCCATTAAGAAGGAGCATGATAAAAAATGAAGGTACTTTGCGTAATTCCCGCGCGTTATGCGTCCACTCGTCTACCGGGCAAGCCCTTATCCATGATTTGTGGCAAGCCCATGATTCAACGCGTGTATGAGCGTGCGTGCCAAGCACAGCTGCCGGATGAGGTAGTTGTAGCTACTGATAATGAGCTTGTAAAGCAGGCTGTGGAGGCCTGCGGTGGTAAGGCTATGATGACATCTCCTGATCATCCCAGTGGCACTGACCGTCTGGCAGAGGTAGCACTGAACTATCCCGATGTGGATGTTATTGTTAATGTGCAGGGTGATGAGCCCATGATTCCGCCCGAGGTTATCGATAGACTGGCAGCAGCCTTCACTGAGGATGAGGAGCTGCAGATGGCAACCATGAAGGTAGCAATGGACGAGGCTGATTATAATAATCCTGCTGCAGTAAAGGTTGTAACTGATTTAAATGGCTATGCATTGTATTTCTCCCGTAGCCTGATGCCCTATCCGCGCAATAAACCGGAGGGCTACAAGGTTTTCAAGCATGTAGGTATTTATGCATATCGTCGCAGCTTCCTGTTAAAATATGCTGCTCTCGAGCCCACGCCGCTGGAGCGAGCAGAAAGCCTGGAGCAGCTGCGTGCTTTAGAAAATGGTTATAAGATTAAGGTTCTGGAAAGCGATTTCCAGGGCATTGGTGTGGACACCCCCGAGGATTTGGCGGCAGTAAATGAGCTGTTTGCCAAGATGAACAAATAGGAGGTAAGTTATGCAAATTGTTAAAGTTGGTGATTATCTAGTAGGCCAAGGCCATCCCCTGATGCTTATGGCCGGCCCCTGTGTACTGGAGGGCTACGAGCGCAGCCTGATGATTGGTCAGCGCACGAAGGCTATTTGCGAGGAGCTGGGCATTCCCTATGTGTTTAAAGCTTCCTTCGATAAGGCCAATCGTTCCTCCTATGCGTCCTTCCGCGGACCTGGCATTGAAGAGGGGCTGAAGCTTTTGGCTGCAATTAAAAAGGAGCTGGGTGTACCCGTGGTAACCGATATCCACGAGCCTGGGCAGGCTGAAAAAGCAGCAGAGGTTGTAGATATTCTGCAAATCCCGGCCTTCCTGTGCCGTCAAACTGATCTTGTTTGGGCAGCTGCTAAGACCGGCAAAACTATTAATGTAAAAAAAGGCCAATTCCTAGCACCCTGGGACATGAAAAATGTTGTCAAAAAGGTGGAGGAAGCTGGTAATCATAACCTGATGCTGACCGAACGTGGTGCAAGCTTTGGCTACAACACGCTGGTAACCGATATGCGCGGACTGGCCATTATGCGCGAGCTGGGCTATCCCGTAGTGATGGATGCAACTCATAGCGTGCAGATTCCCGGCGGTCAAGGCACCTCCAGCGGCGGTCAGAGTCAATATGTGCCCCATATGGCACGTGCAGCAGCTGCAGTAGGCATCGATGCTCTCTTCCTGGAGGTGCATGATAATCCTGCAGAGGCGCTGAGCGATGGTCCGAATATGGTGCGCCTTGATAATCTGAAAAAGCTGCTCAGCGACGTGCTGGCTATTGATAAAATCGTACGCGGTTAAGCGACACGTAAAAATGAGAAAGGTGGCATGAACATGGAAGCAATGCTGGAGCATGCGCGCGATGTGCTGCGTATGGAAGCAGAGGCTATTTTAGAGCTTGTGCCTCGTATAGATGAAAATTTTGCTGCAGCTGTAAAGCTGATTCTGGACTGTGAGGGTCGTACAGTTATTACCGGTATGGGTAAAAGTGGTCTGATCGGCCGCAAGCTGGCGGCAACGCTGGCTAGCACTGGTACCCCGTCCTTCTACCTGCATCCTGCTGAAGGTATTCATGGTGACCTGGGCATGGTAACGAGTGCTGACGTGGTAATTGCTTTGTCCAATAGTGGCGAGACGGGTGAGGTCTTGAATATCCTCCCCTCCCTGCGTCGTATTGGTGCGAAGATGATTGCCATGGTTGGCAACCCTAATTCCACCCTGGGCAAAAATGCCGATGTTTGCCTGAATGTGGGCGTCAGCAAGGAGGCTTGCCCTCTGGGCTTAGCTCCGACTAGCAGCACCACGGCAGCTCTGGCCTATGGTGATGCTCTGGCCCTAGCTTTACTCAAAAAGCATAATTTCACCGCAAGTCAGTTTGCAATTTTCCATCCGGGTGGAAGCCTTGGTCGCAAGCTGCTCCTTACCGTGGGCAATATTATGCATAAAGGTGACGAGAATCCGACTGTGTTGGCTGATACTACGGTGCAGGAGGCTCTCTTCGTTATTACCGATAAGGGTCTCGGTGCTGTTTCCGTTGTGGATGAAAACGGTATTATGCAGGGCGTGCTCACCGATGGCGATATTCGTCGTGGCTTGAGCAAGGGTGTTGATTTCCTGCAGCGTCCTGTACGCGAGCTGATGACGGCACATCCGAAGACTATTACCGAGGACAAGCTGGCTGCGCAAGCACTGCATCTCATGGAGAGCAACAAGCCGAAGCCCATCACTGTTTTGCCTGTGCTGGATGAAAACAAGAAAGTTATCGGCCTCTTACATATGACCGACCTGGTACGTCAGGGAGTGGTATAATGTTCGATTTGGAAGCTATTAATGCTTTTAGCTCGCCAAAATTACAAGGAGAAATAATTACAGCGAAGCATAAACGCAGTTCTGAGGAGCTGCGGGAGGCTTTAGCACAAATTCGCCTACTGGCGCTGGATGTGGACGGAGTTCTCACCGATGGCACGATTAATATCGGTGCCGAGGGTGAGCTGTGCAAGGGCTTTAATGCCAAGGATGGACTGGGCATTAGTGCAGCTCTGCGTAATGGTCTCCAGATAGCGATTATCACAGGTCGCAGAAGCGAGATTATCCACCATCGCGCTAAGGAGCTAGGTATTACCCTTTTGGGTGAGGGCATTCGCGATAAGCGTGCAGCTCTAGCGGAGCTGAGCTCCTCCTTGGGTTATACAAAGCAACAGACTGCCTACATGGGTGATGATTTAAATGATTTACCAGCCTTTACTGTTGCAGGATTGGCCTTTGCGCCTCATGATGCCAGCATGGAGGTCTTGAGCTTGGCAGACATCATTACCACTGCTTGCGGTGGTCGAGGGGCAGTACGTGAGGCGATTACGATGATTTTGGCTGCACAGGGTAAATGGAATCAAATAGTTCAAGCCTATCTGCAGACAGGTCAAGGAGATAAACAATAATGTGGCTATATTATTTATTAAAAACCATGAGTACAGTAATATCCTGGCTTCCCTATAAGCTGGTAGTAATTATCGGCAGGGGCGTGGGTCATCTGTACCATAAAATTGCCAAGAAGCAAAGAATCCGCGCTGAGGAAACTATTCGTGAACGCTTAGGCTACAGTGAGGAGGAGGCTAAGGCTACGATTAAGCGTCTCTTCATCAATCTGGGCATAACCTTTATGGAGATTATGTACATGCCTGCGTTGAACAAGGATAATATTCGCGGCCTCGTAACCTTTGATAGACCGGACGTGCTTTGGGAGGCAGTGCATGAAAACAAGGGTGTAGTCATGCTGGCCTGTCATATGGATAACTGGGAATGGCTGGGCGCAGGCCTTGCTCTGAATGGCTTTCCGCTGAGCGCCGTAGAAAAACCACAGCCGAACCGCGTTTACAGTGATTTTATGAATGAGCTGCGCCGTGGCGCAGGACAGGAGATTTTCGCCCGCGGCACCAGCGAGATTCTGGGCTGTGCGCGCGCTATGAAAAAGGGTCGCATGCTGGGCTTGATTGCGGACCAGGATGGTGGCTATGATGGTATTTTCGTACCGTTCTTAGGCAAGATGGCATCCACGCCGAATGGCCCTGCGTATTTCGCGCGTAAATTTAAAGCACCGATTATTCCTATTTTTATCGTGCGTAAGCCCGATGGCTATGGTCATCAGGCTATAGTGAAGGACCCCATTCGCTATGAATTTACTGGCGATGCAAAGCAGGATGATTACAATGTAACTCTGAAGATGACCCAAGAGGTCGAAAAAATTATTAAGGAATATCCTGATAACTGGATTTGGTTCCAGCATCGTTGGAATACACCCTATACACCACCTGAGGAGGAAAAGCAGGCAGATGAAAAATAATAAAGCAATCTTGGCCATTGTAGCAGGCCTTCTCATAGCTGCATCTTTAATTGCCTGGCTCATGCTCAGTGGTGATAAGCCGACAAATGTTAATCTGGGCAAGGGCGTGAGTGCGCAGATGAATGCTTCTTTAAAAAATAGCGTGCTGCAACGTGAGCAGGATGGCAGAAAGCTTTGGGAGTTTACCGTAGCCGAGGTGGAAAACGACAGAAAGAAAAACATTTCTTATCTCAAGGGTATCAAGGGTAAGGTTTACCGCAAGGATGGTAGCTATCTGGATATTGTTGCTGATAAGGGTACTGCTGCGATTAACAAAAATGACTTTTCCCTGGAGGGTAATGTCAAGGCTGTTCTGACTAGCGGCGGCGAGCTCTATACTGATTACATCAGTTGGAATCAAAAAACTGAGCAAATTACGGCTAAGGGGCATGTCAAGCTTGTGAAGGATGAGTACACAGCTATTGCTGATGAAGCAACTACCACAAGTGCATTTGAAAAGCTCAAGCTAAAGGGTAATGCTAAGGTAACGAAAGGCGGCGAATAGAGTGAAGGCTAAAAATAAATTCCTGCTAGCAGCAGCTACAGCCCTGTTGGCTGTAAGCGTATGTGCAAGTGCTTGGGCAGCTGCACCGAGCAAGTTCAGCGTGCAGGCAGATGAGCTGGACTATAATTTAAAAACTGGCGAAGGCGAGGCTAAAGGTCATGTAGTACTGTTGCAGGATGGTGGCAAGGCTACAGCTAATTATGCTAAGTTCAATAGCAAGCAAAAAACTGGTACCCTGATGGGTAATGTGGTTGCGGACCGTGAGGACATGCATATCGTGTGCAATGAGTTTATTGCGCATAATGAAAACGATATGTCCGCTATTGGTGGCGCTGTGATTACCAAGGAGGGCAAAAGCCTGAGTGCAGATAGAGTGAACTATTTTAAGGTGCGCCAATATGCTGAAACCGTGGGCAGCTGGGCCCGCCTGACCGATGTGGATGGCAGTGTGCTGAATGCCGCTAAAATCGATTACGATATGGCGCAGGGTGTAGCTAATGCTTATGGCGGTGTACAAATTAAGAGCGATGCTCGTGATTTGACTGCTTCTAGCGATAGTGCTGTTTATCAGACTAAGCAGGGTGGTTACATTGAGCTGAACGGTAATGCAACTGCAACCCAAAATGGCAATACTGTATCCGGTGATAAGCTGCGCCTGACCAATAGCAATGTGGCAGTAGCAGATGGCAATGTCAGAGTACATTATATCCCGGAAAAACAACCCGCTGTAACTAATAAGGAACAGCAGACTGGTAACGAGACCGCTTGATAAACGGAGGACAAAAGCTTGATTATTAAAACTGATAATCTGGTCAAAATCTATAATGAGCGCCACGTAGTGGACGGAGTAAGCATCTCTGTGGAGCAGGGCAGCGTTGTAGGCCTTTTGGGTCCTAATGGTGCAGGCAAGACCACGACCTTCTATATGATCGTAGGCATTGAAAAGCCCGATGCAGGTGTAGTTACCCTGGATGGACAGGATATCTCTCACATGCCCATGTATGAGCGTGCGCGCGCAGGCATTGGTTACCTGCCCCAGGAGGCTTCTATCTTCAGCAAAATGACGGTAGAGGATAATATCATGGCTATCCTGGAAACCACCAACCTCAATAGCGAGGAAAGAGTCAAAAAAATGAATGACCTCATTGAGGAATTCCGTTTGGGACATGTACGCAAGAGCGAGGGCAAGGCGCTCTCCGGTGGCGAACGCCGTCGTGTGGAGATTGCTCGCGCATTGGCTACTGACCCGGCCTTCATTCTTTTGGATGAGCCCTTTGCAGGCATTGACCCCATTGCTGTTGCCGATATTCAGGGCATGATTGCGCATTTGGCACAGCGCGGCATCGGTATTTTAATTACGGACCATAATGTGCGCGAGACGCTGAGCATCGTTGATAAGGCGTACATCCTGGCCGAGGGCAAAATTTTGCTCCATGGTGATAGCAATACCATTGCCAATGACCCCGTAGCCCGTAAATATTATCTGGGCGATAATTTTAGCATGTAGGAGGAAGAAAAGTGCGATTACGTTTATTAGACCGTTATGTGCTGAAGGAGCTGCTCTATCCCTTCGTCTTCGGTGTAGCCGCTTTCTCCAGCATCTTTATAGCCAGCACTATGCTGTTTAAAATTACCCAGTATATTACAAAATATGGCGCTTCTTTGGAGACTGTAGCACGCCTATTTATGTACAATATGCCGGAAATTATTAACTATACCTTCCCCATGTCCATGCTGCTAGCTGCGCTGATGGCCTTTGGTAAGCTGTCCGGCAGCAGCGAGATTACGGCCATGAAGGCGGGTGGCGTCAGCTACTATCGTATTGTAGCTCCGGTAATCGTCGTGGGCTTCATTGTCAGCATGTTTTCCCTGGTATGGGCCGAGAAAATGGTGCCGTTATCCAAGGCGGAGGCAGGACGTATCCTTAATGAGGAGATTAAGCATAATACGCGTCCTACCACCCAGGACCATATCGTTATTAAAACTATTAGCGGTAGCACGCAGCGCGTGACCTATGCTAATAAATTTGACGAGAAAAAGGGTAAGATGACCGATATCACCATCGAGGAGTTTGAAAAGGGCAAGATTGCTCGCATTCAGACTGCTAAAGAGGGCTATTGGGAAAAGGGCACCTGGCGTATCGTCAATGGCAATGTTTTTGCCCTGAATGACAAGGACGGTGTGACCAGCACGGCTTCCTTTAAGGAGCAAATCATTCCCTTGAATTTCTCTCCCAAGCAAATCTCCTGGGAGCAAAAGGACCCCGAGGAAATGACGATTCGCGAGCTGCGCGAGTATATCGGCATTTTGGAAAAACAGCAAAGTCCCACCAATCGTCAATGGTGTGAAATTTTTATGCGTATTAATATTCCGCTGGCAAGCTTCTTCTTTGCAATGATTGGCGCCTGCCTAGGCACGCAAAAGCAAAGAACTAGTTCCTCCATTGGCTTGGGTATTAGTATTATCGTTATTTTCATTTACTATGCAGTTATGACCTTTACTACTGGCTTAGGTAAGGGCGGCGCTATGCCTCCTTTGCTGGCCTGTGCACTACCTAACATCCTGTGCTTAGGCATTGGCATGTATCTGATGAAGAAGAAAAATGTGTAAGAGCTAACTGCTCTCAAAAAAGGTGGTGGGCATTTGGTAGGTATTAGATTAATCATTATCATGGCCATTGTAGGCGGCTTTATCGCTTATCTGGCCGATAAAATGGGCAGTAAAATTGGCAAGAAAAAAATGTCCATTTTTGGGCTTAGACCTAAGCATACCTCGATATTGCTAACTGTGGCGAGCGGTACGGCTATCGCAGTTCTGACCATTGGCGTCATGGCTGTTTCCTCCGAAAGTGCGCGCACAGCGCTTTTCGGTATGGACAGGCTGCAGAAGGAGCTGAAGCTCATCTATGCTGAAAAGTCAGAGGCGACTGCTCAGCTCGATGAGGCTAAGGTGAAGGTGGATTTGCAAAACGAAAAAATTCACGAGCTAGATGCCAAAATGCAGGAAAGCATGCGCGAGAACGATGCTATGGAGGCCAAGCTGGCTGAGGCTAATGCTTTATACAGCAAAGCGAAGGGTGATTTGGCAAGTCTGACCCAGACGAAGGAGCAGCTGAGCGAGGAAATCGCAGACCTCGAAAAAACTACGGCCGCTCTGCGTAAGGGCATTATCAATATGCGTGAGGGGCAGGTATACTATCGCGCTGGTGAGGTTGTGTATGCTAATATCATGCGCGGTGGCCTGAAGCATGATGCCAATGTGGCGCAGGTTAACTGGCTGCTGCAGAATGCTAATGAGGCAGCTCTGGAGCGATTAGGTGTGCAGGAAAACGAGCAGCCGCTACAGGCGATTTGGCTGTCCAAAAACTTAGTGGAAAATGCGGTAGCAGCACTGGATAAGAGCAAGGGCAATCTGTTCTTCCGCGTGCGTACTGTGGCTAATATTATCGTGGGCGAGCTAGCTGTCTGCGAAATTGAGATGTTTGAAAATCAATTTATTTACCCCGATGGCACGCTGATTTATAGCGCTGACTATGATTTAAATGATGGTGTTGCGTCCCATGATAACCTGCTGATGGCATTTTTAAGCGATATCAATCGCAAGGCAGTGCAGGCAGGTGTCCTGCCCGATCCCCTGACAGGTAAAGTGGGCAATATGGATGCTGCTACCATGATTGAGATAAGTAATGCTATTCGACGGACGAAGGGTGTTTTTACCCTCAATGCGTATGCTAAGGGTGATATTACAACAGCAGGACCTGTGAAGGTGCGGCTGGAGGTTGTACCAAAAAATGAAAGCCATGAATGATAAAAGTATTTATTTGGGTATAGACCCGGGTAGAAGCAAAACTGGCTTGGCACTTGTGAGCGAGGATGGAAGCATCCTCGCTTTGCATATTGCAAGGACGGAGGTTATAGAAACGGAGCTGCGCAGCTTCGCGGCTGGTTATGCGATTAAGCTAGTGGTGATGGGAGATGGCACGAATAATAATGCTATAGCTAAAGCAGTGCAGGACGTGTTTCCCGAGCTGGAGCTGCAGCTGGTGGGCGAGGCTCATAGCACGGAGGAGGCAAGGACGCTGTACTGGGAGGTTAATCCGCCTACGGGGTGGCGCAGACTGCTTCCCTTGGGACTGCAGGTGCCTCCTGAGCCGCTGGATGCCTATGCTGCCGTGGTGCAGGTAAGACGCTATTTAGCACAAAAAAAGTGAGCTTTCGCGCAAACTAGTGATAAACGTGATAAGAATGATAGGTGCAGTGTGCAGAATGTTGTATTTTGGAGGGGCAAAATGAGTAAATTAGTAGAATTAAGTGGTGTAGAATTTTTAGAAAAGCTGGCAAGCAGTGCGCCTGCTCCCGGAGGTGGTGGCGGTGCTGCTATGGCTGGCGCTTTGGCAGCGGCTTTATCCTCCATGGTGGCAAATCTGACCCTCGGCAAGGAGAAGTTCGCAGCCCAGGAGGACGAGGTAAAGGAGCTGCTGGCGCAGGCAGAGGCTGTACGCGGAACGCTGCTCAAGCTGGTGGAGGACGATGCCGAGGTTTTCAATAGCTTTATGGCCTGCTATAAGCTGCCGAAGGCTACGGATGAGGAGAAGGCAGCGCGTACTGCTGCCATTCGCGCAGCAGCGAAGCAGGCGGCAGGTGTGCCGCTGGCGATTGCGCGTGCTGCCGCTGAGGTAGCAGTAATCGCAGCTCGCCTAGTTGTGATTGGCAATCCGGGCGTAATAACCGATGGTGCGTGCAGCATTCTACTCGCGCGTGCGGCAGTGCGCTGCGCGGAGTACAATGTGCGCATCAATCTGGGTCTGACGAAGGATGATGAGTTTAATGCGCAGGCTCTGGTAGAGCTGGCAGAGCTGCAGGCAAGGGTGCTGAAGCTGGAGGAGGAGAGCCTTGCGGCGACGGATAAGGCGATTGGCTAAGCAGGTCTTAGTATTTGCTGAAGCTGAAGGCGTTCGTAAAGTGTATTGCAAAATTAAAAACTTGACGGATGCAGGCTTTTAACGTATAATTAGAACGTTACGGAAAGGTGGCCGAGTGGTTTAAGGCTCTAGTCTTGAAAACTAGCGAGGGTGCAAGCCCTCCGTGGGTTCGAATCCCACCCTTTCCGCCATTTTATGCGGGTTTAGACGGGGTGCAAAATTTGACCGCTGTAAAACTAGCGAGGTTTGACCGCGAATTGACCGCGCGCTAAAAATTCGATGATTTTTTCTTGTATTCTTAAATTATAAATTGTATGCACACAGCTTAATGTGTGCATTTTTTATTTTCTGCCAAAAAAAATAAGGCCCTGCGAGGTGTGTCGCAGGGCTTGGGGCGATTCTTATTAAATTATGCTCGATAGGAGCTCGGCGGCGGCTGCGTCCTGTCCCGGCAGCACGTGGCTATAGGTCCCAAGGGTGAGCAGCGGGGTGCTGTGGCCCAGCCGCTCCTGAACGACCTTGTAGCTGGCTCCGTGCTTGAGCAGGAGGCTGGCGCTGGTGTGGCGCAGGCTGTTGAGGCAGAAGCCCTCCGGCATATGGGCTTTTTTGCCGTAGCTGCGAATGAGGGCGGTCACATGGTCCGGGCTGAGGGGCGCTCCGTGCAAACCCGGGAACAGTAAATCGTTGTGCTGCCACAGCGGGTCCTGGAACGACCTCAGCTTCACTTCCTTGATTTGCTCTTTGATGAGGGGAACCAAGGCCGCGGGGATGCTCACCGTGCGGTGGCTGGTAGCTGTTTTGGTTTTTTCGCAGATGCTGGGCGTGCTGCCGATTTTTTTGTTGGTCTGATTCACGCTCACGGAGCGGCCTTTGATGTCGACGTCCTGGAACCTCAAACCAAGCAGCTCACTCCGGCGCAGGCCGCTGGTGGCGGCGAGCTTCACGATGAGCTGGTGGGTGGGGTTCGATATCGCCGCGATCAACTGCTGCACCTGCTGTTCCGTGAGGGCCACCCATGGTCTAGTCCGGGTTGCTTTGGGCTTTTTCACGGAGCGCATAGGGCTCTTGGCGAGCAGGTCATCATCGACGGCCTGCTTGAGCATAGCTCGCAGGTTGGCGTAGATGTGCTCCACCGTGCGGCTGGCGTGGGTGGTGAGCAGCCTGCTCAGAAAATCGCGGATGTGGGGCGCCTGCAAATTGCAGAGCGGAAAGTTCCCAAGGGCCGGGATGATGTGTTTCCTCACGTTGGTTTCGTAGCTGTTGAAGGTGTTGGGTTCGATGGTGCTCTGCAGGTTCATGAGCCATTGATGGGCCCAGTCCTTGAGGAGCATATTGCTGCTGTAGGTTCCGACCCGCATGGACGCCTTGAATTCCTCAACTTTTTTGACCAATTCCGCGTTGGTCTTGCCGGTGAAATAATAGCGCTTGCCGAGGTAGGTCACGCTGGTGGCGTAGCGTCCGTCGGCGCGTTTTTTGTATCTTGCCATTGATAAAAACCTCCGTTTCTGATATAATGGAGGTGCATTGGTTCCAACCTTATGCACCTCGCTTGCGCGACTGTGGTGGTTCGTGCGCGACTCGACTCGTCCTGCCGGTAACAGGCGAGCCAAATAGCTACCCGAAAGGGTGGCTATTTTTTTTGCTTTCGCGCGACCACCACGCGTATTTCGCGCGCATTTTTAATGTCGTTGGTTCCTGATGATTATCCTGATTTCGCTTCTTCTTTTTCTGAATCTAGAACCATCTGGAAAAGCTCAAACTCTATTTGCCTTAAAATTCGAGCACGGGCGTCATCATCCAATTTACGAAATTTTATAATGAGGGCTTTTTCCTGGGGGTCTAAAACAAAGCCCTGCTGAGCAACAGGAGTGGTTGTTTCTTCTGTAATGCCCATTAGCTGGCTGGGCTTAATGCCGAGAGCCATAGCAATTTTATAAATATTCCTTTGCTTGGGTTCGTAGTTTCCCGATAAATACTCACTTATCGAAGATTTGTTGATTTTGGTTTTCTCCACCAAGTCGACCTGCTTTGTGCCGGTCAAATCCATGTAATACCTCAATCTCTCTGCGAATGTTTTCATGCTTTTATCCTCCTTAGTAGTATTATAAAGAAGATGTTCAGAAAATGCAACATAAAAATGTAAAATGCGGACAAAAAGTTCGGAAAATCAATAAAACAACTTGACTATATTCGCTAAAAATGGTATCATTTAGTTAGTTCAGAAAACCGAACATAAACCCAAAAAAAAGAATGGAGGCGATTTGTATGGGCTTCTCCTACAATAAATTGAAGGGGAAAATAAAAGAGGTTTTTGGAACCCAAGAAGCCTTTGCTAAGGCGCTAGGAATTGGGCGTACCGCTTTGTATTCAAAATTGAGCAACAATACAGAGTTCACTCAAACAGAAATGCTGTTGAGTCTGGAATTGCTTCATCTTGAAAAAAGTGAAATCGACACCTATTTTTTTACTCCCAAAGTTCAGAAATCCGAATAAAATTGGGAGGCATCTCAAATGAAACCTATTGCTGTAACTGTTGAAGGAGGCTGAAAAATGAAAGAACAACAAAAATCTATTAGAACCGAAGTGGTCATCAATCTGGCTGACCTCAATCCAAAAATTGAAAGGCTAATCAAGGCCTACGAGGAGCTGAAGGCTGCTGCTTCCGATTTGGATGTTCAACTGTGGCAAGATTGTTTTA
>JAXEPX010000008.1:0-14159 GCA_034117325.1 Phascolarctobacterium sp.
AGAATGGACTGTTGACAGCTCCAAATTCTATACCCGCGGCAAATTCACTCCCTATGAAGGCAAAGCCTGCAAGGGCAAAGCAGTGGCAACCATGCTGCACGGTAATTTTGTAATGAGAGATGGTGTAGTATGCACAAAGAACTAAGAAAAGGTAAATTAGTATTAAAGGATGGCAGCGTCTTTGAGGGCGTCCTCTACGGCGGCAAACGCAATGCAGTGGGCGAGGTCTGCTTCACCACCGGCATGAGCGGCTACCAAGAGACCCTGACCGACCCCTCCTTCTGCGGTCAAATCGTTGTAATGACCTATCCTCTGGTAGGTAACTACGGCACCAACCCCATGTTCAACCAAGGTCGTAAAAACTTCTTCCAAGGCTATGTAATCGGCGAGCTGTGCGATCATCCCAGCAATTTCCGCAACGAAAAAAGTCTGGAGGACTGGCTGACTGAGCAGGATCTGCCCACCCTCGCAGGTGTGGACACCCGCGCCATTACCCGCAAAATCCGTGACCATGGCGTTATGCAGGGCGTTATCGTGCCTGCTGACATGCCGGATGCAGAGGTGCAAGCACTGCTCGACACCCCGGCTATCCATGACCAGGTTGCAACCGTAACCACCCCCGAGGTGTACACCATGGGCGAGGGCAAACGCCACATCGCCGTTATGGACTTCGGCATTAAACAAAACATTCTGAACTTCCTGCTGCTCTTCGATACCCGCCTGACCGTATTCCCGGCTAGCGCAACTGCAGAAGAGGTTATGGCAGTAAACCCGGACGGCATTTTCCTGTCCAATGGCCCTGGCGACCCGAAGGACCTCGTTGACGTTATCGAAAACGTGAAGAAGCTCATCGGCCGCCGTCCCATCTTCGGCATCTGCCTCGGTCATCAGCTGATGGCTCTGGCTAATGGCGCCGACACCTACAAAATGAAATTCGGTCACCGCGGTATTAACCAACCGGTCAAGGACCTGCGTAGCGGCCGCATCTATATCAGCTCCCAGAACCATGGCTATGCAGTTGACCCCGCTTCCATCGAGGGCAAGGGCATCACTGTAACCCATATCTCTGTGAACGATGGCACCATCGAGGGTGTGGAATATACCAATCATCCCACCTTCACCGTGCAGTACCATCCGGAAGCCTGCCCCGGCCCCGGTGGTCACGAGTACCTGTTTGAACACTTTATCGAATTAATGGAGGGTCGTTATCATGCCGAAGCTAAGTAATATTAAAAAGGTTCTTGTTATCGGCTCCGGCCCCATTATCATTGGTCAGGCTGCGGAGTTCGACTATGCGGGCACGCAGGCTTGCCGTGCGCTGAAAGAAGAGGGTCTCGAGGTTGTCCTGGTTAATAGTAACCCGGCTACCATCATGACCGACGTGCATATCGCTGACCGCGTTTATGTAGAGCCCATCAGCATTGAATTTTTGGAAAATGTCATTAAACGTGAGCGTCCTGACTCCCTGCTCGCAACCCTGGGTGGTCAGGTAGGCCTGAATATGGCTATGCAGCTGGAAGAGAAGGGCATCCTGAGCGAGTACCATGTACGCCTCCTTGGCACCCAAATCTCCGCTATTAAACGTGGTGAGGACCGCGAGATGTTCAAGGAGACCATGGAAAAAATCCATCAGCCCATCCCTGAATCCACCATCGTTGAGACTATCATGGCTGCTTGCGAATTCGGCCGCGAAATCGGCTATCCTCTGATCGTGCGCCCCGCATACACCCTGGGCGGCACCGGCGGCGGTATTGCCGAAAACGAGGATGAGCTCGTAGATATCGTGCAAAAGGGTCTGGGCTACAGCCCCATCGGCCAATGCCTCATCGAGCGCTCCATCGCTGGCTGGAAGGAAATCGAGTTCGAGGTTATCCGTGACGCTGCTGATAACTGCATCACCGTCTGCTCCATGGAAAACCTGGACCCCGTTGGCGTACACACCGGTGACTCCATCGTTGTGGCTCCGGCGCAAACCCTGAATGATAAAGAGGTGCAAATGCTGCGCCAGGCTTCCATCGACATCGTCCGCGAGCTGGGCGTAGTAGGTGGCTGCAACGTACAGCTGGCACTGGATCCCTTTAGCGAAAACTACTATGTAATCGAGGTTAACCCCCGCGTAAGCCGCAGCTCCGCGCTGGCATCTAAAGCAACCGGTTACCCCATTGCTAAGGTTACTAGTAAAATCGCTGTGGGCTATAACCTGGACGAAATCGAAAACGCTGTTACCAAAAAGACCAAGGCTTGCTTCGAGCCCGCCATCGACTACATCGTTTTGAAATTCCCGCGTTGGCCCTTCGATAAATTCGTAACTGCGGACCGCACTCTGGGCACCCAGATGAAAGCTACCGGCGAGGTTATGGCCATCGAGCGTACTATGGAAGCATCCATGCTGAAGGCTGTACGCTGCCTGGAAATTGGCCTGACCCACTTGGAAATGCCCGAGCTGAAAGCTCTGAGCGACGAGGAAATCCGCGCTAAAATTAAAAATATCGATGATGAGCGTTGCTTCGTGATCGCTGAGGCTATGCGCCGTGGCGTGACCATTGACGAAATCAATGCCATCACCAAGATTGATAAATGGTTCCTGTCCAAGATTTTGAACATCGTGAAGATGGAGCGCGCTCTGGAAACCCACGAGCTCACCCCGAGCCTGCTGCGCAAGGCAAAGAAGATGGGCTTCGCTGATAAGACCATTGCTGCTCGCGTAGGCAAGACCGAGTTCGAAATCCGCGACCTGCGCAAGGCTAACGGCATCATCCCGACCTACAAGATGGTTGATACCTGCGCTGCCGAGTTCGAGGCAGCAACCCCGTACTACTACTCCTGCTACGAGACCGAGGACGAGGTTAAGGTTAGCGATAAGAAGAAGGTCGTAGTTCTGGGCTCCGGTCCGATTCGTATCGGTCAGGGCGTAGAATTCGACTACTGCTCCGTACACTGCGTATGGGCGCTGAAGGAGATGGGCTACGAGACCATCATCATCAATAACAACCCCGAAACCGTATCCACCGACTTCGATATTTCCGATAAGCTGTACTTCGAGCCGCTGACTGTCGAGGACGTGCTGAACGTTATCGAAAAAGAGCAGCCCGAGGGCATCATCGTACAATTCGGTGGCCAAACTGCGATTAACCTCGCAGGCCCGCTGTCCCGCGCTGGCGTGAAGGTGCTGGGCTCCTCCGTAGACAGCATCGACCGCGCAGAGGACCGCGAACGCTTCGAGCAGCTCCTCACCGACTGCGACATCCCTCGTCCGAAAGGACACACTGTATTCGACACCGAGGGCGCACTGAACGCTGCTCACGATGTTGGCTACCCGACCATGGTTCGTCCTTCCTACGTATTGGGCGGCCGCGCTATGGAAATCGTGTACAATGATGACGAGCTGCGCAACTACATGACCTACGCTGTAAAGGCTTCTGCTGAGCATCCTGTGCTGGTTGACCATTACCTGCAGGGCACCGAGGTCGAGGTTGACGCAATCTGCGACGGCAAGGAAGTCCTCATTCCTGGCATCATGGAGCACGTTGAGCGTGCAGGCGTTCACTCCGGCGACTCCATCGCTGTATATCCGCCGCGTACCCTGAGCGAGTCCGTCATCAAGACCATCATCAGCTATACCAATAAGATGGCTCTGGGCCTTGAGGTCAAGGGCATGATCAATATTCAATACATCGTGCGCGACGATAGCGTTTATGTTATCGAGGTTAACCCGCGTTCCTCCAGAACGGTGCCGTTCCTGAGCAAGGTTACCAGCATCCCCATGGTTGACGTGGCAACCAAATGCGCAATGGGCATGAGCATCCGCGAGCAGGGCTATCGCCCCGGTCTGCGCCTCTTCCCGGACTACTATGCTGTCAAAGCTCCTGTCTTCAGCTTCAATAAGATGAGCAATGTCGACATCACCTTAGGGCCTGAAATGAAGTCCACCGGTGAGGTTATGGCCTGCGACTACCAGTTCAGCCGTGCTCTGTACAAGGCTTGCCTGGCAAGTGGCATCAACGTACCTCACGAAGGCTCCATCCTCATCACCGTTGCTGATATGGATAAACCCGAGGCTGTGGAAATTGCCAAAGGCTTCGAGGACCTGGGCTACATCGTCAGCGCTACCGGCGGTACTGCTGAGTACCTGAAGAATAAGGGCGTTAACGTACGCGTAGCAACCAAGGTAAGCGAGGGTCATCCCAATATCCTCGATGATATCAAGGCTGGTCGCATCTCCATGGTAATCAATACCACTAACCATGGCCGCGACGCTGAGCGCGATGGCTTCAAGATTCGCCGCTCCACCGTTGAGCATGCGATTCCGTGCCTGACTTCCATGGATACTGCCCGCGAGCTGCAACGCGTTATGAGCGCAATGCGCCGTCGTCGTATCGTCAGCGTAGTCGCACTGCAGGACCTGAGCCTGAGCTGGGAAGACTAAGCCTGACTAGAGGACAAAATCTAGGTAAATAAATACATAATGACTTTTCACATGAGCTAAGCGAGGCCAGTCCTTGCTTAGCTCACTGTGCAAAATAAATTACCAGTAAAATCAAACAATTAACTGGGAGGGCTGCATATGCCTAAAACAATTGCGGCGGCTAAGGTTATTGGCCAACGCCTGTTAAACAATTCTACAAAATTAATCGAGGTGCATGCCCCTGAGATTGCAAATCAAGCCGTGCCCGGCCAATTTGTCAATGTGCAGGTGTGCAAAAATACCGCTCCGCTCTTGCGTCGCCCCTTCGGTGTGGCCGGCGTCAATAAGGAGCAGGGCACCTTTACCATGATTTACCGCATTATCGGCGAGGGTACGCATATTCTGGCCGATGTCTGCGCTGGCGACGAGCTCAGCATCGTCGGCCCCTTGGGTCACGGCTTTGCTATGGAGGCAAAAAAGCCACTGCTCGTAGGCGGCGGCCTGGGCCTCGCACCGCTGCTCTTCTTAGCCGAGGGCTTTGGCGCTGGTAAGGCCGATATCCTGATGGGCGGTCGCACCGAAAGCGAGCTCTTCTGGACGAAGCTGTACGAGGAGCTGTGCCCTAATATGTACCTCACCACCGATGATGGCAGTGCAGGCACGAAGGGCACCGTTATGGCAGTACTGCCTGAGCTCATCGAAAAGGGCGGCTACGACTGCATTTATGTGTGCGGTCCCGTGCCCATGATGCGCGCAGTAGCAACTGCTTGTCTCGAAGCTGGCGTAAAATGCCAGGTTTCTTTGGAAAAATATATGGCCTGCGGTCTGGGCGCGTGCCTGTCCTGCGCTTGCGAGGGCATTGGTAAACGCATTAAGGTCTGCAAGGATGGCCCCGTATTCTGGGCCGAGGAGGTGGGCGAATGGTAAAGTCAATCTATGAAGGTCGCCTGGCAGTCGATATTGCCGGCCTGAAGATGGCAACCCCGGTCACCACTGGCTCCGGTACCTTTGGCTTCGGTCTAGAATTCACCGATTTCCTCGATTTGGAAAAGGTGGGCGCTGTGACGGTAAAGGGTACCTCCCTGCTGCCCGCAGCTGGCAATAAGGGTCAGCGCGCAGTGGAGACTCCCTCCGGCATGCTGAACTGCATTGGCCTGGAAAACCCCGGTAGTGAATATTTTCTCGAGCACACGCTGACCGAGCTGCGCAAATATGATGTGCCGGTTATCGTGAACATCTATGGCCATTCCCCCGAGGAATATGGCGAGGTTGCGAAAAAGCTCGACGTGGACGGCGTGGATGCAGTGGAAATCAATATTTCCTGCCCCAATGTTAAGGAGGGCGGCATTGTCTTTGGTACCTGCCCCGAGGCTGCGGCTGAGGTTGTGCGCCAGGTCAAGAGCAATACCTCCAAGATGGTCATCACGAAGCTGAGCCCGAATGTAACGGATATCGTGTCCATGGCAAAGGCTGTGGAGGCGGCTGGCACGGATGCCATTTCCATGATTAATACGCTGCTCGGCACGAAGATTGATATCGAGCGTCAGCGTCCCGTTTTGGGTAATATCACCGGTGGCCTCAGCGGCCCTGCAGTGCGCCCCGTGGCTGTGCGCCTCGTTTATCAGGTGGCGCAGGCTGTAAAGGTGCCCATTATCGGCATGGGCGGCATTATGTGCGCTGAGGATGCGATTGAGTTCATGCTCGCAGGCGCAAGTGCTGTCGCTGTGGGCACGGCTAATTTTGTGCATCCTGACATTGCCGAGAGCATTGCGCATGGTATGCTATCATATCTCGACCGCCATGGCGTAGAGAATATTTCTGAGATCGTAGGCTTGGCGCTGCCGAACGGCAAGGCGTCCATGCCGCTGTATAATAAATAAGCTTTTAAAAGGTTGCAGTCCCAAACAAAAGCTCACGTGAAAGCGCCCCTAGCGGTAGCACTGTCGTAGTGAAGCTCACGTGAAGGCGCCCCTGTCCCCGCGATGCGGGATTAGCACGACCAGCACGTTTTCACGGCGCTACGCTTGTGACAACGTGGGTCTTTGCGTCAGGGGAGCTGTCGCCGGAGGCGACTGAGGGGTCAATTAGCTTTATTGCAATAAAACATACGCATGAATGGCAAAAATTCAATGTCTCTATTTAATAAATAATTAGTGATTTAAAAATGCGTTAGAAGTGCCGGAAGACGAGGAACAGTGAAGCAGACGCAGCGAGGGCGTACTAGAGGTACGTCGAGCAAGTCTGCAAGCTGTGACGAAGTATAACGGTGCTTATAACGCATTTAAGGAGAAAAATATGGATGATAGATTAATCGTAGCTCTCGACTTCCCAACCTTCGAGCAAGCGAAGGCTTGCGTGCTCGAGCTGGGAGACGCCGTAAGCTATTACAAAGTAGGTATGGAGCTGTACTATGCAGTGGGTAGCGAAATCATTAGCTTCCTGAAAGCTCAGGGCAAGCATGTTTTCCTCGACCTGAAGCTGCAGGACATCCCCAATACCGTTGCACACGCCCTGACCGTCCTGAGCGACCTGGGCGCTGACATGATGAACGTACATGCCGTAGGTGGCAAAAAAATGATGGCCGAGGCTGTCAAAGCTGTGCGCGAGGCTGCTGAAAATGCAGGCCGTCCGGCACCGAAGCTGATCGCCGTTACCATCCTCACTAGCATGGACGACGAACAATTCGCTGATCTGAACTACAAAAATACTATTGCTGAGCAGGTAATTTCTCTTGCGAAGCTGGCTAAGGAGGCTGGCATGGATGGCGTAGTTGCTTCCCCCCGCGAAGCAGCAGGTATCCGTGATGCTTGCGGTCCTGACTTCCTCATCGTAACTCCGGGCGTACGTCCGGCAGGTGCGTCCCTGGATGACCAGAGCCGTGTAGCAACCCCCGCAGGCGCGTTCAAAAATGGCTCCAGCCATATTGTAGTGGGTCGCCCGATTACGAAGGCTGAAGATCGCAAGGCTGCTGCGTTGGCGATTGTAGAAGAGATAAAGTAAGAAAACCGCGATAAAGCTAACAGGGAATACATTCGTATATGCTGTACATTGAAGGCCTCTCCTTGAGGAGAGGTGACTGCATTCTACGCTTAGTTCGCCTGTCACCTCTCAGTCAGCTACGCTGACAGCTCCCCTCAAGGGGAGCCCTTCTGCGAGCTTTTGTTCGTATATATTTAAACAAAGGAGATCAAAACAATGGCAGAAATTTTAGAAGAAAAAGACGTCCTCAAAATGCTCGAAGAAACTGAAGCAGTGCTCCATGGTCACTTCCTGCTGACCAGCGGTCTGCACAGTCCTATGTATGTAGAAAAATTCAACGTGCTCCAACACCCGAAATACACCGAGCGCCTGTGCCAGGAAATCGCTCGTCGTTATGAAAACGACAACGTAGAGCTGGTAGTAGGCCCCATGACCGGCGGCATCCTGCTGGCACACGAGGTTGGCAAGGCTCTGGGCACCCGCGCTATCTTCACCGAGCGTGAAAATGGCAAAATGACCCTGCGTCGTGGCTTCCAAATCCCTGCTGGTACCCGTGTACTGGTAGTAGAGGATATCGTTACTACCGGCGGCAGCGTCAAAGAGGTTATGGAAGTAGTTAAGGAATGCGGCGGCGACCTGGTAGGCGTAGGCCTGCTGGTAGACCGCAGCGGCGGCAAGGTGGACTTCGGCGTACGCACCGAAGCTTTGCTGCACCTCAACGTTGAGACTTTCCAACCGGATAGCTGTCCTTTATGTGCTAAGGGAACGCCCTTTACTAAGCGCGGCCGCACCGGCAAATAATTAAATAAATTAACCGCTGCTTCTATCCGAAGTAGCGGTTTTTGCATTTTTTTCATATTTGCAGAATGACGTGGGGGCAAAAATGTGTTACAATATATAAGTGATATTACCATTTATTTGAGAAGGGAGCTAAAAGCTTGAGTAGTAAGAATGAAACCTCCTGGCAGGACACTGCCAGCGACTGGCTTGTTTCCATAATTGTAGCAGTGGCCCTGGCCTTCTGCATCCGTACCTTTCTGGTGGAGCCGTACATGGTGGAGGGCTCCAGTATGTATCCTTCCCTGAAGCATCACGAGCGTCTCATCGTGGATAAGCTGAGCTATTTTGTGACCACCCCGAAGCGAGGCGAAGTTGTGATTTTCCGCTTCCCGAAGGACGAGAGCCGTGATTTTATTAAACGTGTTATCGCTGTGGGCGGTGATACGATTGAGATGAAGGATGGACAGGTTTTCGTTAATGGACAGGCGCTGAAGGAGGATTATATTTATAAGAATGATCCGAAGGGCAAAAATTTGTCCAGCTTCCGCAAGACCATTGTTCCCGAGGGCACGATTTTTGTGTTGGGCGATAACCGCAATAATTCTGAGGACAGCCGTTTTGCCGATGTAGGCTTTGTGCCGCATAGGCTGGTGAAGGGCCGCGCGCTGGTTTGCTTCTGGCCCTTGGGCAATGTCCGCACGATTAAGTTTGATGATGGGATGGGCAAATGAGAATAGAGGATTTTAAGATTCAATGGTTCCCCGGGCACATGACGAAGGCCAAGCGCATGATGGAGAGCCAGATTAAGCTGGTGGACGTGGTGGTGGAGATGCTGGATGCCCGCATTCCCCGCTCCAGCACGAACCCGATGCTGCAGGGCATTTTGGGTAATAAGCCCAAGGTCATTGCCCTGAATAAAATCGATATGGCGGATAATGCTGTGACGGAGGCCTGGCTGGAGAAGCTGAAGGGTAGCGGCCTGCCGGTGTGCAAGATTGATTGTGCTACGGGCAAGGGCGTGAAGCAGCTCATTAGCGCGATTCAGCTGGCGGCAAAGCCCGTCATTGATAAATGGCTGAAGAAGGGCGTGCGCAATCGTCCGGTGCGCGTGATGATTGTGGGTATTCCTAATGTGGGCAAATCCACGTTGATTAACCGCCTGGTGGGCAAGAATAAGGTTATGGCGGCGGATAAGCCGGGCGTAACCCGCGGTCAGCAGTGGGTGACGATTGCCAAGGGTCTGGAGCTCCTGGATACTCCGGGCGTGCTCTGGCCGAAGTTCGAGGACCCGAGCGTGGGCTTTGCGCTGGCGGCTACGGGCGCGATTAAGGAGGATGTTTTTGATCGTCAGGATGCGGTGGAGCTTTTGCTGCAGTTTTTGATGACGAAGTATCCGCAGGCTTTAGAGGAAAAATATAATATTAGCTTAGAGGCAGAGGACTCCGTTCAAGGCGTGATGGCAAAGATTGCCACCTCCCGCGGTTGTCTGAAGGCCGGTGGTGTGCTGGATCTGGATAAGGTGGACCAGCTGGTAGTAAGGGATTTCCGCACCGGTCGCCTGGGTCGTTTTACGATTGACGAGCCCTGATTTAATATAGTTAGTGTAGTTTTTTGACTATGTGTTAATCACAAGCCGCTTTATAGTTGTTGCTATAGGGCGGCTTTTTGTCTATAATGATGGTAAGATAAGGATTTTCGTGAAGGGAGTGGTCTTTTTATGAAGCTGAGCGAGGTGAAGGAGCTTTTGGCAGGGGCGCCCACGGCGGCGGAGCTGGAGGCGCTGCGCGCTGATAGTCGTGCGGGGGTGCAGAGGCTATTAGCGTCCTACGAGAAGCGCCTGGCGAAGGAGGCGGCGGAGCGGGAGCGCTTTAGCGAGATGTTAGCGTACGAGCGTCGCTATTATGCTGGTGGCGCACGCTTTGTTGCAGGCGTGGATGAGGCCGGGCGCGGGCCTTTGGCGGGGCCGCTGGTGATTGCGGCGGTGATTTTGCCCGAGGAGGTGTTTATTCCGGGGCTGAATGATTCGAAGCAGCTGTCGGCGGCGAAGCGTGAGGCGCTGTATGATGCGGTGCTGGAGGTGGCGCTGGCGGTGGAGGTCAATGTGGTGAGTGTGGCTAATATTGACCGCTATAATATTTATTATGCGACGCAGCGGGGTATGGCAGAGGTGCTGGAGCATTTGGCGCTGCAGCCGGATGTGGCGCTGATTGATGCGATGCCGGTCGAGGCGCAGGGGATGCGGACGGAGTCGATTGTGCATGGCGATGCTTTGAGTGCGTCGATTGCGGCGGCGTCGATTGTGGCGAAGGTGACGCGTGATAGGATGATGGTGGCGCTGGACAGCCAGTTTCCTGAGTATGGTCTGGCGCAGAATAAGGGGTATGGTAGTGCGGCGCATATGGCGGCGGTGGCGCAGTTTGGGGCGACCTGCTGGCATAGGCGGAGCTTTGAGCCGGTGAAGAGTATGGGGCTGCCGCCGGTTGAGGAGAGGGGGAATGTGCTGTTTTCGGCTAAGGAGGTTGGCTGGGAGAGTGTGTGGGATGCAAAGGCGTGAGTTAGGGATTTACGGTGAAAATTTAGCCTGCAAATACTTAGAAGCCCATGGATATGAAATATTACGCCGTAATTTTCGTTGTAGGCGTTATGGAGAAATTGATATTATAGCCAGTAAAGCTGAAGTATTAAGCTTTATTGAGGTCAAGACGCGCAGCTCTCAGGTATATGGCGTACCTAGAGAGGCTGTGACCTTGGCGAAGCAAAGAAAAATTTATCGATGTGCACAATACTATCTTGCCTGTGAAGGCTTGTTAAGTCGCATACCGGTACTTTCCTTTGATGTTGTTGAAGTAATCATTGAAGGTGGTACGGGTGTGCGACTTTTGCATTATCCGCACTGCTTCTAGAATTATTAGAAAGGAAGTTTAGATAATGTTTGCACAGGTAAATAGTTTAACAACTTGCGGTATAGATGGAGTGATGATTTTAGTAGAGGTTGATATTAGTAATGGTTTGCCAAATTTTGATTTAGTGGGTTTGCCCGCAATGGCTGTGCGCGAATCGAAGGAGAGGGTTAAGGCTGCTTTGAGAAATAGCAAATATCCTTTTCCTATGACAAAAATTACAATTAATCTTGCTCCGGCGGACCTACGCAAGGAAGGTTCAGGACTTGATTTAGCTATCGCAATCGGTTTACTTACATGCTCACGAATGATAGATACTGAAAAGCTAGTAGATAAGGTTTTTATTGGTGAATTGTCTCTTGATGGAAGATTGCGTAAGGTTTCCGGCGTACTATCAATGATTATGGAAGCAAAACGTTTTGGTGCAAAAGAAATATTTATTCCTAAGGAGAATGCTGCTGAAGGGAAGCTTATACAAGGTATTAAGGTATATACAGCATCAGTTTTAAGTGATGTTGTTGAGCATTTACAAGGGAAAAAACTCTTGGCACCTTTACCGAAACAAAATATTTTGCAAAATGAAAAGAGAATTTATCATGTAGATTTTGCCGATGTAAAAGGACAAGCAGTAGCTAGAAGAGCATTAGAAATTGCAGCAGCAGGAGGACACAGCATTTTAATGGTTGGTAGTCCTGGATGTGGAAAAACAATGCTTGCTAGAAGATTGGTTACGATTTTGCCGCCAATGACAGAGAGTGAAGCACTGGAGGTTACGAAAATTTATAGTATTGTTGGAATGCTACCAGCAGCTGATAGTGTGATGCTTGAGAGACCTTTTAGAAGTCCACATCATAGTATATCAGGTAGTGCACTTCTTGGAGGTGGTTCAACGCCAAGACCAGGCGAGGTAACTTTAAGTCATAATGGAGTATTATTTTTAGATGAACTGCCTGAGTTTGAGCGCTCAACGTTAGAGATGTTGCGACAACCACTGGAGGATGGTGAAGTAAGTATTTCACGAGTTCGTGCAGCGATGACCTTTCCGAGTAGATTTATTTTAGTAGCTGCACAAAACCCGTGTCCGTGCGGTTTTTTGGGAGACTCAAGGCATACATGCACTTGTAAATATAAAGATATAGAAAATTATAGGAAAAAAATTTCAGGACCCTTGATGGATAGAATAGATATGCAAATAAATTTATCGCGAGTAGAATTTTCAGAGCTTAAGGATAGAGAGCCAGGAGAATCATCTGCAGTTATTCGTGAGCGAGTAGTAAAGGCTCGCTTATTACAGCAAGAAAGGTTAGAGCAGTGGGGAATGCATTGTAATGCACAGATGGGGAGAAGTGAAGTTGTAAAATATTGTAAACTTGATGAAGAGGCACAACATGTCATGGAAAGATATTTTAATATATTAAATTTAAGTGCACGTAGTCATGATCGAATTCTGAAGGTGGCAAGGACAATCGCTGATCTCGCAGCTAGTCCCAATATCACTGCTGCTCACATTGCCGAAGCTGTCACTCTCCGTACACAGAGTACGCACCTCCACTCCCCCCGGCTCTAGCATTCGTTGCAAACCCCCTTGACAAAACCCGGCCACTCTAGTAAACTCAAAGAACAATAGGAAAAAACTGGCAAGACCTAGAAAAACCTAGCGAAACCTAGCGAAAACTTTGCCAACACTGGTAAAATAGCAAAAAGGAAAGAGAAAAGAGAACAAAGCAAATGATACTACTACTACAACTACTAGCCCTCGCCTTGGGCTTCATCCTGCTGGGCAAGGGAGCTGACTGGTTCGTGGATGGCGCCGCAGGCATTGCTGCGCGCTTCGGAATCCCGCAGCTGGTAATCGGCCTCACCATCGTGGCCATGGGCACCAGCGCCCCGGAGGCAGCAGTGAGTCTGGCGGCAGCCTTCAAGGGCAATGCAGACATCACCATCGGCAACATCCTCGGCAGTAATATAATGAATATCTGGATCATTCTGGGCCTCGCTGCCGTCATCTGCCCGCTGGCAGTGGCTCGTTCCACTGTGCGCGTGGAAATGCCCTTCGTCATCGGTATCTCCTGCCTGCTGCTCTTTTTAGGCAGGGATGGGATGGTGCGCTTTAGCGACGGCTGCGTGCTGGCAGCGCTTTTTATCGTCTATCTGCTCTACCTCTACCGTATGGCCACCAAGCTCCAGGAGGTGAAGGAGGAGAATGATGAATACGGTTACAGCCTGGGCAAATGCGTGCTGTGGACAGTGGGAGGCATGGGCGTGATCATCGCCGGCAGTAATATCACCGTTACTGCAGCCACCGAAATTGCCAAATTCCTGGGCCTGTCCGAGCGCATCATCGGCCTCACCATCGTCGCACTGGGCACCAGTCTGCCGGAGCTCTTCACCTCCGTGACAGCGGCGTACAAGGGCAATGCCGATATCGCCATCGGCAACATCGTCGGCAGCAATATCTTTAACATCCTCTTCGTCGTAGGCATCTCCAGCCTCGTAGTGGACATTCCCTTTGCCAAGGCCTTCAGCTTCGACGCCTATGTGACCATCGCGGCCGCTGTGAGCCTGTGGCTGTGTGTACTGCCCGGGCAGCGCCTGGCACGCTGGGGTGGGGCAGTGATGCTCATCGCCTATGCGGGCTATTTGTGGCACATCATTTAAGCTGTGCAAAAAGCGTCTAGGTGTAAAAAAATATACAGTTTTTCGCAAAAAATTGGCAAAAAGCTCACTGTACCCCCTTGTGCAGTGAGCTTTTTTATGATAAAATACTACGAGTGTAAAAATACACACGCAGGATAATTCATCGGCTGTCTACGTTAGCCGCGTAGTTATTGATGAAAATGCATACCTGCGGAGGAAAAAACAGGAGGAATTCAAAAATGGCTATTATCTCTATGAAACAATTACTTGAAGCTGGTGTACACTTTGGTCACCAAACCCGTCGTTGGAACCCTAAAATGGCTCCCTACATCTTCACCGAGCGCAATGGTATCTACATCATTGACCTGCAAAAAACCGTGAAGAAGGTTGACGAAGCTTACAACTTCATCCGTGAGGTTGCTGCTGCTGGCGAAAGCATTCTGTTCGTTGGTACCAAG
>JAXEPX010000009.1:0-68977 GCA_034117325.1 Phascolarctobacterium sp.
CTGAATAGTTATATGCCCTGTTTTAGGGCAGGAACGAATTTTCATACCTGCTTAACGCGTATGCTTCTTGTCCACGGCCTCCTGATTTGGCGCAGCGTTAGCATATTTCGACAGAGCCACCTTCGTGATGTGGAAGTCACCTACAGTACCAGGGCCATCGATACAGCCGTTAGCGCAGGCCATGCCCTCCAGGTAGCTGCAGTCAAGCTTGCCCTCAGCGGCAGCCTTCACCTTCTGGTAGCAATTATCAAGGCCGCTCGCATATTCTGCCTTGCGCACCTCGCCGCCCAGAGCTTTCACAGTGTCGACAACGGCAGCTGTTACGCCGGCCGTCAGCGGGAAGCCTAGACCGAGGCGGGAAGCCTCACGCTCATATTCATGGGGATTCATATCGGCAAATTTAATATCCTTGCCTTCGAGCATGCATTGCAGCTCTTCGAAGGTCATGGCATATTCAATCAAATCACTATGCTCGCGCACCTCATTCTTTTTCGCAATGCAGGGACCAACGAAAACGAGAATCGCATTGGGGTATTTATTGCGAATATAGCGCACAGTGCTCATCATCGGGGAATCGGTTTCACTGATATGGTGCGCAGCCTCAGGTATGGAGGTCTTCACAAGCTTTACAAAGGCCGGACAGCAGGAACTTGTCATGAAGTCCAGCTCCTTCGGAACCTTTTCCATGTACTCGCGTGCTTCTTTCACGCTGGTAATGTCGGCGCCCATGCCAACCTCGATAATATCGGCAAAGCCGCCCTTCTTCATTGCAGCGTAAACCTGACCCATAGTGATCTTGAGACCATATTGGCCGACAATAGAGGGAGCCACAAGGGCCACCACCTGCTTACCACTTTTAATCGCAGTGATAACACGCACGATATTACTACGCTCGTCGATAGCACCAAAGGGGCAGGCATTGCGGCAGGCACCGCAGGCTACGCATTTATCATGGTCAATTTTGGCCTTACGGTCATCACCGATACTGATGGCTTTGATGCCGCAGGCACGCACGCAGGGACGATGAATCTCGATAATTGCGCCGTAGGGGCAGACCTGCTTGCAACGACCGCATTCGATGCATTTATCACGGTCAATGAAGGCGCGGTTAGCTACGAGGCTGATGGCCTTACGCGGACAATTATTCATGCATTTATGGGTAATGCAGTGACGGCACATATCAGTTACATAATAGGTGTCAATGGGGCATTGGTCGCAGGCTGCCGGTAGCACGTCGATCATCGGCAAATCCTTACGTTCGGGCTCGAAAAGTGTCTTTTTGGACGCCTCAATGATATTTTCCTTGCAATCCTGACCGAGCGCCATATCAATGCGGTTCTTTAAAACAGCGCGCTCCTTATATACGCAGCAGCGATAGCGGGGAGTATCCTCGCGTACCTCCTGCAGAATATCGTAAACATGATCCAGCAGCACATCGTTCCAGGTATAGCGGGATAAATGCTCTAAAACCATGCGACGTAATTGCGCAACTGCAGTTAATTCCATATGTTTCCCCTCCTTCAATAGTTAAGTGGTAAAATGGCTAAGGTAAAACGATCCGTATCAAAAATTACACACAGTATCAGTTCTGCACCTTTGCTTAAAATCCTGCTGGAAAATTGGAAAAAGTTTGTCTAGGCAAATAAACTCGTTCTTTTATTATACTTATGTAAGTGATGGAGGGAATAGTATCTTTATGCAAAGAAGCTGTATGAAAAAATTTCAAAAAAATTTGCTTTACCCCCTTTACAAATTGAAAAAGAGAGTTTATAATAGGTCCATAAAGCAACGATGATGTTGTTGGATTAGAAAATAATCCAAACCGCACCGTTGCTTTTTTGCTTTATATCATCGCCCGTAGAATCGCTGAAGCTGGGCGTTGGTAAGTGCAACGAGGCACCGAGGTAGCGTGACGCCGCCTGCGGTGTTTTCTTATTTTACAGAGCTAGAGAGAAGAAAAATCTGTAAAGCACACACATTTTGTTTTAGATTATGAGGGGCTTACGAAACGTAGGCCACAGTCTAACAAGACAATTAGGGAGGTATAATTATGAAGTTCGATGTTCCGAAATTATTTGGTAGCTTGGTATTTAACGAGACCGTTATGAAGGACCGCCTGCCGACCGCAACCTATAAGGCTTACAAGCAAGCAGTTATCGAAGGTACTCCTTTGAACATAGAAATTGCTAATATCATTGCTAATGCGATGAAGGATTGGGCTTTGGAAAATGGCTGCACCCACTTCACCCACTGGTTCCAACCGATGACTGGTATCACCGCTGAAAAGCATGAAAGCTTTATTTCCCCGACCGCTGAAGGCCGTGTTATCATGGACTTCTCCGGTAAGGAATTAATTCAGGGCGAACCTGACGCTTCCAGCTTCCCGTCCGGCGGCCTGCGTGCTACCTTCGAAGCTCGTGGCTATACCGCATGGGACCCCACTAGCTACGCATTTATCAAAGATAATTGCCTGTGCATTCCGACTGCATTCTGCTCCTACACTGGCGAGGTTCTGGATAAAAAGACCCCGCTGCTGCGCTCCATGAACGCAGTAAGCAAAGCAGCCTGCAAGCTTTTGAAAATTTTCGGTATCAACACTGTTCGCGTTAACAGCACCGTTGGTCCGGAACAAGAATACTTCCTCGTTGATAAAAAAATGTGGGAAAAACGTAAAGACCTGGTATATTGCGGACGTACCCTTTTCGGTGCAAAATCTCCGCGTGGTCAGGAATTAGAAGACCATTACTTTGGTATCATTAAACAAAGAGTATTGGCTTTCATGAAGGACCTGGACGAAGAGCTGTGGAAGCTCGGCGTACTTGCTAAAACCGAGCATAATGAAGTAGCTCCTGCTCAACACGAGCTGGCTCCTATCTTCTCCTCCACCAACGTTGCTTCCGACCATAACCAATTGATGATGGAATTCATGAAACGCATTGCTCTGCGTCATGGCCTGGTTTGCCTGCTGCATGAGAAACCCTTTGATGGTGTTAACGGTAGCGGCAAGCACAACAACTGGTCCCTGGCTACTGAAGAAGGCATGAACCTGCTGGACCCCAGCAAGGAGCCCTACAAAAACCTGCGTTTCCTGACCTTCCTGGCAGCTATTCTGAAGGCTGTTGATGAATATCAAGATCTGCTGCGTGTATCCGTAGCAAGCGCTGGCAACGACCATCGTCTGGGCGCTAACGAAGCTCCTCCGGCAATCGTTTCCGTCTTCCTGGGCACTGAGCTGACCGCAGTTCTGGAAGCAATCGCTGCTGATAAGGTTTACACCGGCAACCCGGCTGAATTCATGAAGATTAGTGACGATACCATTCCGGCACTGGTTAAGGATAACACTGATAGAAACAGAACCTCCCCGTTCGCCTTTACTGGTAACAAATTCGAGTTCCGTATGCTGGGCTCCATGTTCTCCATCTCCGGTCCGAACATCGTGCTGAACACTATCGTTGCTGAAGAACTGGATCAATTTGCTGATAAACTGGCAGATGCTCCGGATTTGGAAGCAGCAGTATATGACCTGGTTAAAGAAACCTACCTGGCTCATAAACGTATCGTCTTCAATGGTAATGGTTATACCGATGAATGGGTTGCAGAAGCTGCTAAACGTGGCCTGCTGAACCTGAAATCCACTCCGGAAGCTATTCCTTACCTGGGCGCTGAAAAGAACGTTAAGCTTTTTGCTAAGCATCATATCTTCACTGAAGCTGAAGTTAAATCTCGTGTGGAAATCCTGCTGGAAAACTACAGCACTGTTATTTCCATCGAGGCTGCAACTGCTCTGGATATGTTCCACAAGGATATCCTGCCGAGCATAGCTGCTTACACTGAAGACCTGACCAAGGCTGCTTTAGCTAAGAAGGCTGCAGGCATTAGCGCAGGCTTCGAGGCTGAGCTGGCTGATAAGCTGAGCAAGCTGAGTGCAGAAATGTACGCTGCAAGCGTAAAACTGGACGCAGACCTGAAGGCTGCAGGCGAAATCGAATGCTCCAAGGAGCAAGCAATGTTCTACCATGATGCAGTTCTGGAGGATATGACCGCTCTGCGTGCTGCAGTAGATGCTGCTGAAGCTCTGACTGGTGGCAAGTACTTACCTTATCCGACGTATGGTGAGTTGCTCTTCGGTGTAAATGAGTAATAAGTAAATCGCGTATAAGGCCGCATCTGCTTCCCTGTGACTCCTAGACGTGCTTCTAGTACGCCGTCGTCGTCACAGCTCGCATCTACAACCTTCTCCACGATTTAAAGATAATAAGAATATTATTTTAATACACAACGAGGTGTATTCCAGTAAAATGGGATACACCTCTTCTCTTTTCCCAGACCATAAATACACTAAAGAGTGCCTGGAAAACAAAAACAACATGCCCTCGGGCATGAAGGATAGAGATTTAGAGATTTTCCGAAATTTTTGAGGGGTGATTTATAATGGATAAATACGTATCTACAGATACTATATGGGTACTCATTGGTGCTTTCCTCGTTTTCTCCATGCAGCCCGGCTTTGCTATGGTAGAAACTGGTTTTACAAGAGCTAAGAATGCTGCGAATATCGTCATGAAAAACGTGATGGATATGAGTCTTGGCTCTATCGTGTTCTGGATTTTAGGCTTCGGCCTGATGTTCGGTGAGGACGTAAGCGGCTTCATCGGTACTCCCGACTTTTTCGTTAAAGGTGACTACGGTGCAGCTTATCCGTCCAGCACCTTCTTCATTTTCCAAACCATGTTCTGCGCAACTGCAGCTACCATCGTTTCCGGTGCTATGGCAGAGCGTACGAACTTCTTGGTTTACTGCATGTACAGCGTTTTAATTAGCGCTATCGTTTACCCCATCAGTGGTCACTGGATTTGGGGCGGCGGCTGGCTCGCAGAAATGGGCTTCCATGATTTTGCAGGCTCCACTGCCGTACATATGGTAGGTGGCGTTGCTGCTCTGATTGGCGCAAAAATGATTGGCCCTCGTATTGGTAAATACAACGAGGACGGCAGCGTTAACGCAATCCCGGGCCACAGCATTCCGCTGGGTGCTCTCGGCGTCTTCCTCCTCTGGTTCGGTTGGTTCGGCTTCAACGGTGCTTCCACCGTCTGCGCAACTGGCGACGAAGCATTGATTTCCATGGGCGATATTTTCGTAACCACCAACATGGCAGCAGCTGCAGGTTCAACCGCAACCATGATTTACACCTGGGTTCGCTACGGTAAGCCTGATGTTTCCATGACCCTGAACGGCGTGCTGGCAGGTCTGGTAGCAATTACTGCAGGCTGCGATCTGGTAAGCCCGGCTGGCGCTTTAATCATTGGCCTCATCGCAGGCGTTGTCGTTGTAGTTTCCGTAGAATTCTTCGACCAAAAGATGAAGATTGATGACCCTGTAGGCGCTATCTCCGTACATGGTGTGTGCGGCGCTCTGGGTACCATTCTTACCGGCCTCTTCGCTACTAAAGATGGTCTGCTCTATGGCGCAGGCTCCGGCTTCCTGATGACTCAGATTTTGGGCGTGGTAGTTGTAGCCATCTACGTAGCAATCATGATGACCATCATCTTTGGTGTTCTCGATAAAATCTTTGGTCTGCGCGTAAGCGAAGAAGAAGAAATCAAGGGTCTGGATATGGAAGAGCATGGCCTGATGAGCAGCTATGCAGACTTCATGCCGACTGCAGAAGAAATCCCGACCGTTACCACTACCTATGTAGCTCCGGCTGCAGTAACCGCTCCGAGTGCTGAACCTACTGGCGAGCATCAGCTGAGCAAGGTTTGCATCATTACTTCTCAAAACCGTTTCGAAGCCCTCAAGGCTGCGCTGGATAAGCTGGGTATCACCGGTATGACCGTGACTAAGGTTCTGGGCTATGGCATCCAAAAGGGTCAAACCGAAATGTACCGTGGTGCTGAGGTTGCAGCTCACCTGCTGCCGAAGGTTAAGGTTGAGATGGTTGTCTCCGCTATTCCTGTAGCAGATGTTGTGAATACTGCTAAATCCGTACTGTATACTGGTAAATATGGCGATGGTAAGATCTTCGTTTACAACGTAGCTGACGTTGTGAAGATTCGTACCGGCGAAACCGGCTTCGACGCTTTGCAGGATAAACCAATGTGATGAGAATATCACGAGGCTTGACGCAAGTATCGTTCGGAATAGCCAAAGTTCGCTCTTAAGATTGCTTCTCCCTAATTACTCCCTAATATAGCAGAAGACACTGAAACCCTTGCTCCGTGCGGGGTTTTCAGTGTCTTTTGCGTAAAAGCGTAAAGAAAACGTAAAGTTATTTCGGTGAAAAAATTCCGTCAAGTTTTTCGGCGTGCTCTTGTTTTGCTCTTGAAAATCAATTGAAATCTATAATGCATTATTCCGAATGAAACTTGTATTATACGGAATGATATGCTATACTGTATTTAAAGATAAAGGCTAGGGAGGTAGAGCTATGAGCGCATATATGACTACTAGAGAAGCAGCTACGCTGTGGGGCATCTCCATGCGTCGCATTAATCTTTTGTGCCAGGAAGGGCGCATAGAGGGCGCCTACAAGGAGGGCAGGCAGTGGCTCTTGCCCAGTAATGCTAGTAAGCCACAGGATAAAAGGAAAAAGGTGGCTCCTGTGAGCATTGTTTCTCCGTCCAAGCAGCCTAAAAAGGTTGTATATCCTACGGCTGATCAATATGTAGTGCCCATGAAGGTGAGCGAGGGCTTTATGCAATATTCCTGCCCTAAGCTTCCGTTGCCTATAGGTGTATCGGAGTATAGGTCTGTTTCTAGTGAGGGCTATTATGTTGATAAAACATTGTTTATTAGAGATATCCTAGATATTCATAGAAAGGGTACTTATCTTTTCACTCGTCCGCGGCGTTTTGGTAAAACACTGAATATGGATATGCTGCGCACGTTTTTCGAAATCAGTGATGAGGATACTGCCCAGTATTTCCGCGATAAAAAAATCTGGGCTTGTGGCGAGCGCTATACCTCCGAGCAGGGTAAATATCCGGTTATTTTTCTTTCATTAAAAGATATCAAAAACCTAACTTGGGAAGAAACATTATCGTTATTGTCTAATGTTATAAGCTCTGAGTTTGCTCGGCACAGGGAGCTAGAAACAAGCACAAAGATTTCTCGTAGACAAATATATGATACCATCGTCAAGGGTAAGCCTACTGCAGCGGATTTAAGTACTAGCATCAAGGAGCTTTCGCGTATGCTGCACGAGCATCATGGTGTACCGCCCATTATTTTGATTGATGAATATGATACGCCAATTATCGCTGGTTATTATAATGGATATTACGAGCAAGTGATTAATTTTATGCGTACCTTCTACACCAGCTGTCTGAAGGACAATATACACATCAAATTTGCTGCCTTGACAGGTATCCTGCGTGTGGCGAAGGAGAGCATTTTTAGCGGACTCAATAATTTAACCGATTTTTCAATTTTAGAAGATCGTTTTAGCGAATACTTTGGTTATACAGACGCTGAAGTGCGCACGATGGCGGAGTATTTTGAAGCTCCTCAGGAATATACGAATATCAAAAAATGGTACGATGGCTATCGCTTCGGAGAAACGGATATTTTTAATCCCTGGTCCATGAATAATTACTTTGATCGTGGCTATAAGCCCCGTCCGTATTGGGTTAATACAAGCAGTAATGACATTATCAGTGAGCTTCTGGAATCTGTTGAGCAGAAGACTGCGGAGAAGCTAGAAGCGTTAATGCAGGGCAAAACTATTACTGCTCCTGTTGATACGGGTATTGTCTTTAGTGAGTTAAAGCAGGATCCCAACGCTATATTTAGCTTCCTGCTCTTTACCGGCTATTTAAAGGCAGTTTCTGTAACTGATGATTGGTTTGAAGGCATGCGCTGCGAGCTCGCTATTCCCAATATGGAGCTACGCTATGTCTATAATAAGGATATTTTGACCAAGATTAGACGTAGACTGCAAGGCTTTGACTCCTATGACTTTATTAATGCAGTTGCGCAAATGGACGTGGAGAATATGCAGCGTTATCTTAATGACTACCTCATGCGCAGTGTTAGCTACTATGATGGCGCGCAGGAGAGTTTTTATCACGGACTCGTGCTGGGGCTTTGCGTGTTGTTCGGTAAATGCTATACTACTACCTCCAACCGTGAGGCGGGAACTGGGCGGTACGATATTCAGCTCATGCCGTTAGACAGTGCTTATCCTGGCATTATCCTCGAGATTAAAGCCTGCAAGGAGGCTGACGAGGAAGCCTTGGCTATGGTAGCGCAGCAGGCTCTTGAGCAGATAAACGAGCGCAATTATATCGCAGAGCTACGCGCGCGTAATGTGAAGTCTATTTTAAAATATGGAGTTGCCTTCAGCGGTAAGCAGTCCCAGATACTGGCTGCCTGGGAGCGTTATTGATATACTCGCGCAGAGACTTTAGATACTTTGAGATTTAGCTTATTTAATGTTTGATTTGCAAATGAGGTGGAAAAATGAATAAAAATATTGCATTATACAAGGCCATGGTAGAATATTTCGTAGGCGATGCACGGCGTTGCCAGCACTTTATCAAGGTGGCAAGCCTGGCAAAGGAAATCGCGCTGCTCGAGGGTGCGAGTCCCGAAATAGTGGAGCTTGTCGAGGCAGCTGGCTATGTGCATGACTGTGGTATTAAGGTGGGCGAGGCTAAATATGGCGCAGGGCACTGCACAGGCAAGATTCAAGAGGAGGAGGGGCCTAGTGTAGCGCGTGAGCTACTTACAAGCCTTGGCTATACCCCAGAAGTGATAGAGCGCATCGCTTATCTTGTAGGCCATCACCATACCTATACGCATATTGATGGCCTCGACTACCAGATTCTCGTCGAGGCAGACTTTCTAGTTAATTTCTACGAGGATGGCGTGAGTAAGGAGGCTATCACTACCTGCGTAGCGAAGATTTTTCGCACTGCTAGCGGTATAGCGCTCGCGCAGAGCATGTTTGGGTTAAAGTAAAATAATGCATAAAAAAGCTGACTACGTCCGTGCGAAAGACGTAGTCAGCTTTTTTGAGGAGAAAATGTGGTGCTTCATCCAAAGCCTGTGAAGCACTAAAATTGGTTATAGTTCCAAGGCTACCGCTCACAAATATGCTTTTGGAGGGGAAATACGGTCAAGGTCAAGGCTGCAAAATCAGGAAGGTTCGAAGGAAATGGAGCTTTATTAAGACTCCTAAAAATGGTTTCCATATACTTCGTGAGTTTTGGTTAGCGCTTGTTAACTACATGTATATTGTAGCATAGATTAACCGGGTTAGCAAGTGCTAATCTGAAAATTTTTTAGAAAAATGCTAGCAGTAGTTTAAGTTGAAGTTCAAATTTGAATTTGATATAATGAGGCTGGAACTTTTCGCTCAATTTATTATAAATAGATAAGCTACGAAGAGGAAAGGATGGCGTAAAATGGAGAAAAAGAAAATCGGGATAGCTCTTGCTGCTCTGCTAATAGCTGCTGGCGGCTGGTACTATAAGGTAAGCCACGAGGATAACGAGTTCAAGCTATATGGCAATATCGATATCCGTCAGGTAAGCCTCGCCTTTAATGCTAGCGAGCGCATTGCTAAGATGCATGTGGAGGAGGGCGCTAAGGTTACTAAAGGACAGGTACTGGCCGAATTAGAAACTACTCCCCTTAAACTTAATATTGCTAAGCTCGAGGCGCAGGTTGCAATGCAGCAGGCGCTCGTCGAGAAGCTGGAGAATGGCAATCGCCCCGAGGAGATTGCGCAAGCTGACGCTGCCGTACGCGCTGCCGAAGCTGAATTCAATGATGCGCAAATTGATAAGCAGCGCCTGCAAAGCTTGTATTTAGAAAATGCCATTGCGAAAAAAAGCCTAGACAGTGCTGCTGCTCGCCTAGAGACTGCTGCTGCTAATCTGCGTTCTGCGCAGGAGGGACAGAATTTGGCGCATATCGGCGCCCGCTCCGAGGATATTGCGGCTCAAAAGGCACAGCTCCGCGCATACGAGGAGGAGCTGAAGGTGCAAAAATATAATTTAAGCCAGACGACGCTCGTCGCACCTGTAGATGGCGTGATTCGCTCCCGCCTGCTGGAGCCTGGTGACATGGCTTCTGCGAATAAAGCAGTTTACCTGCTTTCTGCTAATGAGAAAAAATGGGCACGTGTTTATGTGCCGGAAAAACGGCTCGGATTGCTGAAGGAGGGCATGGCGGCAGAGGTATATAGTGATAGCTTCCCGGATAAGCCGCTGCAGGGAAGCGTGGGCTATATTTCTGATACGGCTGAGTTTACGCCTAAATCCGTGCAAACGGAGGAGTTACGTACCGCCCTTCTTTACGAGGTGCGCGTCAATATCAATGATGAAAATAATGTGCTGCGTATGGGTATGCCCGTGACGGTACGTTTTCCCGACCTTTAAGCTTACCTGCATAAAGCAAAGCTTTGACGCTAGGTTACAGTAGGTTTTAAGGATGGATACTTATGAATAGAAAATTTATTATCAAGGCTACGGGTCTTTCGAAAAGCTTTGCTGCCAAGCAAGGCCGGGAAATAACCCAAGCCTTGGCTAAGGTGGATATTGAGGCATGCGAAGGCAGTATGACGGCTATTATCGGTCCTGATGGCGCTGGTAAAACTACCTTTATGCGCCTTGTCTGTGGCCTTTTGAGTCGCACCGAAGGCGAGCTGGAGGTACTGGGGCTGGACGTGCAAAAAAATAGCCAGCGCGTGCAGGAGCAGCTGGGTTACATGCCCCAACGCTTCGGCCTGTACGAGGATTTAAGCGTGCGCGAAAATATGGATCTCTATGCTGATTTACACGGTATAAGTAAGGAGCTGCGTGAGCAGCGCTTTGCTAAGCTGCTCGCTATGGCTGGGCTCACGCCCTTTCAGGAACGTCTGGCAGGTAAGCTTTCTGGTGGCATGAAGCAAAAGCTGGGCCTCGTCTGCACCCTCGTGCGCTCGCCGAAGCTCTTGTTGCTCGATGAGCCCACCGTGGGTGTCGACCCGCTATCACGTCGTGACCTGTGGCAAATTTTACAGCAGCTCGTGGCCGAGGAAAAGCTTACAGTGCTCGTGAGCACGGCCTATATGGAGGAGGCGGAGCTTTGTGAGCATGTCTATGTGCTGCATAAGGGGCGCGTACTCGCCCATGGTACGCCAGAGGAGCTACGCCAGCTAACGAGCGGGCAATGCTATAAAATGCAGCTGCCAGAGGGCAAGCCTGCACGGCTTTTGGGCGCAGCCTTATTAGAGGATCGCGAGCATGTGGTAGATGCGGTGCCCGATGGTGGTGCTGTACGCTTTGTTCTGAAGCAGGGTGCGCAGCTCGAGCAGCTTTTAGCTTATCGCTATTTAGGCCATTTGCATACGCAACGTGTACCCTCCCGCCTCGAGGATAGCTTCATGCTGCTTTTGCACGAGGCTGAGCAGGAGAATCAGGGCGTTAGCATTGCTGTTGATTATCAGCAGGGCGTTAAGCTGCACACCGAAAAGGATATTGAGGTAAAAAATCTCTTACGCAAATTCGGTGATTTCATTGCTGTTAATCGCACCAGCTTTGACGTGCATCGAGGCGAAATTTTTGGGCTATTAGGTCCTAATGGCGCCGGTAAAACCACTACCTTTCGCATGCTGTGCGGCCTTTTGCCGGCTAGTGATGGCGAGGCGCAGGTAGCAGGAATGAATATGCGCACGGCCAGAACGCAGGCGCGTGCTAATTTAGGCTATGTGGCGCAGAAGTTTTCTCTCTATAGCGACCTTAGTGTGGACGAAAATCTACGCTTTTTTGGCGGTGCCTATGGACTTTTTGGCAAAAAATTAGCAGAGCGGATGGAGAGTGTCAAAGGGCTTTTTGGCCTGACGCATTTGAGTGATGTGCAGGCGGGTAGCCTTCCTGGTGGCTATAAGCAGCGTCTCTCCATGGCCGTGGGATTGATTCATGGGCCGCGCATTCTCTTTCTCGACGAGCCCACAAGTGGTATTGATCCCTTGGCGCGCAGAGAGTTCTGGCGCCAGATTACAGCGCTTGCCGCTAGCGGCACGACGATTATCATTACCACGCACTTTATGGATGAGGCTGAGTATTGTGATCGCATGATGATTCAGGATGCAGGCACCTGCATTGCGATTGGCACGCCGCGAGAAATCCTGCGACAGGGAAAAGATGCCAGCACGATGAACGATGCCTTTATTGCCATTGTGGAGCAGGGTAGAAGCAAGGAGGCGCAGCATGCATGATTTTCTAAGGCGTCTACGCGCGCTCGTCACTAAAGAAATGAAGCAGCTGCTCCGTGATAGAAGCAGTCTGTTAATTGGTATCGTCATTCCACTTATGCTATTATTTTTAATCGGCTATGGCCTCTCCATGGATGTGAAGCATTTGCCCACGGCTGTGGTGCTGGAGGATAATTCTCCTACGGCGCAGCAGCTGACAAGCAGCCTGCGCGGCTCGGAATATATTTCTCCCACCTATGTGACCAATATGCAGGAGGCGGAGCAGCTGATGCTACAGCGCAGGGTGGATGCCATTTTAGTCGTACCGCCTAATTTTACGGAAAGCGTTTACCAAGGGCGGGGTGAGGTGCAGGTAATTATCTATGGCATTGAGACCAGTGCTACCTCCGCTAAGAGCTACGTGCAGGCGGCTGTAGGGCAATGGTATGCGCAAAACGCTAGCAAGCTTGCGCTTAATGGCTCCGGTAAGGGGCAAATCAGCGTGGAGCAGCGCATTTGGTTCAATGATGCCAATACTAGCACCTGGTACTTTGTGCCCGGTATTATCGTCATCGTTTTATCCCTGGTCGGCGTTTTTCTTACTTCCCTAGTTATGGCGAAGGAATGGGAGCGGGGCACGCTGGAGGCCTTGTTTATTACGCCGGTCAAGGTTCTGGAAATCATCTTAGCAAAAATGATTCCTTATTTTCTTGTAGCCATGGTGGGCTGGACATTGAGCCTTTTGGCTTCTCGCTACGTTTTCGAGGTGCCTCTCTATGGCTCGCTGCCCATGTTGCTTCTAGCTTCCGTGGTTTATCTTTTTGTCATGCTAGGCATGGGCTTGACAATATCCTCGGTTGTGCGCAGCCAATTTATAGCTTGCCAGCTGTCGATGATGGTCAGCATGCTGCCGACGATGCTGCTCTCGGGCTTTATTTATGATTTGCGCAATGTACCCAAGGTTATCAATATGATTGGCCATGTGCTGCCCGCGACGTATTATCTGGAGATTGTGAAAAATATTTTCCTGGCGGGGAATAATTGGCCCCTGATGCTGAAAAATACGGCTATTTTAGTTGGCTATGCGATTTTTTTCGTCGGGATGTCCTTTCATGTGACGCGCAAGAAGGTGGAATAATATGGAAGCATTAAAAATATATTTACGCAAGGTGTTCTATATTTTCCAAAAGGAGCTCCTGGCGACGATTAAGGATCCTAAAAGTGCAGCGGTGCTTGTAGTGCCGGTTATTCTGCAGTGCTTTGTCTTCGGCTATGTGGCCAATTATAATCTGGAGAATGTGCCCTATGTAGTGGTGGATCATAGCAAAAGTGCTGTTTCGCGCGATGTGCTAGCACGCTTGGAGGGCTCAGGTATTTTTCATAAGCTGGCCGAATTAGACAATGAGAACCAAATTGCCGAATTCATCGATAAGGGTGATGCGCTCGTAGCGCTGAGCTTTGAGCATGAATTTGCTCGCAAAATCGAGCATGGGGAGACTGCTAAGCTGCAGGTGATTGCGGACGGACGCAATTCTACGACGGCTGGTAGCGCCATCGGCTACATCTCAAGCATTGTTTCCGCCTATAATGCAAAGCTTAACAGCGCAAGCAGTGCCGTGACTATCAAGACGCGCGTCTGGTATAACGAGAATGAGCTTAGTCAGTGGACCTTCCTCGCGAGCCTGATGCCCATTCTCTGTCTGACGCAGATTCTAGTGCTGGCAGGGCTTTGCGTAGCGCGCGAAAGGGAGAATGGTACCTTTGATCAACTGCTGGTAACGCCTCTGACGAGTATGCAAATCATGCTGGGCAAGGCACTTTCACCCATGCTGATAGGCCTCGTGCAGGGCTTAGTAGCACTGGGAATTTGCCGCCTATGGTTCAAGCTACCTTTGCAAGGGAGCTTCTGGCTTCTAATTTTTACGCTACTGCTCTTTATGCTCAGTATTGTAGGTATTGGACTCTGCGTTTCGGCAGTCTCTTCCACTATGCAGCAGGTTATGGTGTATGTTATGGTCATCATGCTGCCGATGAACCTGCTCTCGGGCCTTTCGACACCGGTCAGCAATATGCCTGAGCTATTACAATATTTCACATATATTAATCCGTTGCGCTTTGCGATTGACGCCGTGCGCAGGATTTACCTCGCAGGAGCTACCTTTAGCGAGCTAAGCATGGATTTTATTCCCATGCTCTGTGTAGCGGTACTGACGCTGCCCGTAGCCACCTGGCTATTTCGTAATAAATTAAGTTAGGAGGTAGCTTTGATGGAAAGTAAAGCAAATAGATGCAAGCGAGTTCCCCGAACTGATGGTACGGAGACACGCAAGCAGATAATTGAGTGTGCGGGCAAGCTGATTGCCCAAAAGGGCTTTGTGGCTACTACAAGCAAGGAAATCTGCCAAGAGCTGGGCATTAACTTAGCGGCGATAAATTATCATTTTGGCAGTCGTGATGGACTTTATGTCGAGATTTTAAGCAATGTGCATGATCATCTGCTGAGCTTGGATTTTTTAGAAGAGCTCGCAAGTGAGCAGCTGACACTCCAGCAACGGGTGGAGCAGCTGATTGGCTTTATTATTCATAAAGCCTGTATCGAGGAGGATTGGCAGCTACAGCTGTGGCTTAGGGAAATCGTTAGTGGTAATCCTCTGCTAGATAAGGTTATTGAAAAGACAGTCCTGCCTAAGCTCAAGCTAGTGCTCACGATTTTTGGCGCGTATTTTGAGCTTGCTCTCGATGATATGCGTCTGCATAGCCTGATTCAATGTCTGCTGGCCCCTGTTTTTTCCTTCATCATCGCTAGACAGCATAATGTACAGCGCTTATTGCCTGCGACGTATGATTTGCAGCATTTTGTAGAGCTGATGCAAGCAAATATACTTATCAATCTGCAGGCGCAAAGGGCTGCGCTAGCGGCTAAGCACTAATAATGCGCAAGAATTTAAAACACTATAAAAAAGCTGACTGCGTCCGTGTGAAAGACGTAGTCAGCTTTTTGCTTTAGTATTTACTTAGCTTAACGCTTGCTTATGCTTCTTCTGCTTGCGCTTCAATTACTTCGCCCTGCTCTTCTTTTTTCAGCAGTGCCATGAATTGTTCGCCGGTAATAGTTTCCTTCTCCAGCAGGAAGTTCGCCAGCACGTCGAGCTTATCGCGGTTCTCGCTGAGAATTGCGCGTGCAGTCTCGTGTGCTTCCTTAATAATGGCGAGCACCTTTGCATCAATGCGTCCAGCGGTCTCCTGACTGCAGGCGAGGGAGGTATCTCCGCCGAGGTATTGGTTCGTAACTACCTCGGTAGCCATCATGTCAAATTCCTCCGTCATGCCGAGGCGGGTGACCATGCTGCGGGCAATCTTCGTCGCTTGCTCAATATCGTTCGCTGCGCCGCTGGTAATGCTGCCGAAGACAAGCTCCTCGGCCGTACGGCCACCGGTAATGGTGACAATCTTATTGAAGAGCTCCTCCTTCTTCATCAGGACGGAGTCGTTATCATTGATCTGCATCGTATAGCCCAGTGCGCCATTGGTGCGGGGGATAATGGTAATCTTATGTACGGGAGCGCTATTCTTCTGCATTGCAGCGACGAGGGCATGGCCAATCTCGTGGTAGGCGATAACGCGTTTTTCCTCGGGGCTGATGACTGCGCCCTTGCGTTGGTAGCCGGCGATAACAACCTCAATGGATTCTTCGAGGTCTGCCTGCTCAACAGTCTGACGCTGCAGCTTGACAGCACGCAGAGCACCTTCGTTAATAATATTCGCCAGCTCAGCGCCACTAGCACCAGCGGTAGCGCGGGCGAGAGCTTTATAATCAATATCGTCCGCCATTTTTACATCGCGGGCGTGTACCTTGAGAATGGCTTCACGACCTTGCAGGTCGGGCAGCTCCACGGGGATGCGACGGTCGAAACGACCGGGACGCAAGAGGGCTTTATCGAGGGATTCGGGCCTATTGGTAGCGGCGAGGATGACTACACCCTTACTGCCGTCAAAGCCGTCCATTTCGCTGAGCAGCTGGTTTAGCGTCTGTTCGCGCTCGTCATTGCCACCGAATTGGCCGCTGTCGCGACGCTTGCCGATGGCATCAATCTCGTCGATGAAGACGATGCAGGGGGCTTTTTCCTGTGCTTGCTTAAAGAGGTCGCGCACGCGGGCTGCGCCCATGCCGACGAACATTTCTACGAATTCACTGCCGCTGATGGAGAAGAAGGGAACCTTCGCCTCGCCGGCAACGGCCTTCGCTAGCAGAGTTTTACCAGTACCTGGAGGGCCTACGAGCAATGCGCCCTTGGGCATATTAGCGCCGATGGCCTTGTACTTGCCAGGGTTATGCAGAAAGTCTACAAGCTCCATCAGGGCTTCCTTCGCCTCGTCCTGACCGGCTACGTCGGCGAAGCTTTTACCAGTCTGCGCTTCGACGTAAACCTTAGCATTACTCTTGCCAAAGGTCATGGCATTGCCACCGCCCATGCGCTTACTCATGAAGTACATGAAAAGCTGGCCCAGACCGAAGAAAATGAGGATGGGTAGAATCCAGTTTTTAAAGATGCTGACGATGGCAGAGTCTTCCTTGGGGACTACTTGGGAGAAGGTAACCTTGCTCTTTAAGAGGCGGTCAGCCATAAGGGGGTCTTCAACACGTCCGGTGACGTAGATTTCCTTTTCCTCACTGTCCTTGCCAAAGGCAGCAATACGCTTGTCGGTGATTTCAACCTTGGAAAGCTTGTTTTCGTCAATCATTTGCATGAAGGTGTTGTAGGGGACCTCATGCACCTTCGGGCTGAAGAAGGTGGGCATGATGACGGTGTTGATGAGCATGATAATCAGCAGCGCCATGACGTAGTAGTAGAGCAGGGGCCGCTTTTTATTATTGTCGCTATGCATACGTTCATCTCCTTATATTTTATTATGCTACTATTTTACTATTATTAAGGGAAATACACAAATGAAAGTTTTGTAAACAAGTAAAACTGTACACCGCAAGAATACTTGTATACATTCCTCTCAGACCTTGCCAATCCGCGCGCTTTTATATACAATTATGCTTGTAACTGTAAAGGAGGTTCGACTATGCCTAAAATTAACACAGTCCTAGTTGCTAACCGCGGCGAAATCGCCATTCGCGTCTTCCGCGCCTGCAATGAACTCGGTATTCGTACCGTCGCTATATATTCGAAAGAAGATACTCTCTCCCTGCACCGCAACAAAGCCGACGAGGCTTACCAGGTAGGCGAGGGCAAGAGTCCTACCGATGCTTATCTTGACATTGAGGACATCATGCGCATTGCGCGTGAGCACGAGGTAGATGCTATCCACCCGGGCTACGGCTTCCTCTCTGAAAATAGCAATCTGGCTCGCCGTTGCCAAGAAGAGGGCATCACCTTCATCGGTCCTCGTCTTGAGCATCTCATCATGTTCGGCGACAAGATTAACGCTCGCAAACAGGCTGAGCTCGCCGGCATCCCCATGATTCCCGGCAGCAATGGCACCATAAATTCCATGCAAGAGGTGCTGGATTTTGGTGAAGCCTATGGCTATCCCATCATCATCAAGGCCGTTAATGGCGGCGGTGGTCGTGGCATGCGCGTGGTACACTCCGCTGAGGAGGCAATCACCGCCTACGACATGGCTAAAAGCGAAGCGAAGAAGGCTTTTGGCAATGATGAAATTTATTTAGAAAAATATCTGCAAAATCCGAAGCATATCGAGGTCCAGATTATCGGCGACGAGCATGGCAATCTGATGCACCTCTTCGAGCGTGACTGCTCCGTACAGCGCCGTCACCAAAAGCTCGTTGAGATTGCGCCCGCCTTCTCCCTGCCCTTGGAGCAACGCAAGGCAATTTGTGAGGCTGCTGTGAAGCTGATGAAAAACGTTAATTACATCAGCGCCGGCACTGTTGAGTTCCTCGCTACCCCCGATGGCAAATTCTACTTTATCGAGGTTAACCCCCGCATTCAGGTAGAGCATACCGTTACCGAGCAAATCACTGGTATCGATATTGTGCAAGCGCAAATCAAGGTTGCCGAGGGCTACAGCCTGCACGGCCCTGAAATCGCTCTGCCCGAGCAGGACGAGCTGCACACCATTGGCCACGCTATTCAGTGCCGTATTACCACCGAGGATCCGTCCAATAACTTCATGCCCGACACTGGCAAGCTCATTACCTACCGCAGTGGTGGCGGTATGGGTATTCGTCTCGACGGCGGCAACGCTTTCACGGGCTCTGTTATTACTCCGTACTACGATTCCCTCCTGGTTAAGGCTACTACCTGGGGCCTGACCCATCAAATCGCAATTACCAAGATGCTGCGCTGCCTGAAGGAATTCCGTATCCGCGGCGTTAAGACTAATATTCAATTCCTGGAAAATGTGCTGCAAAACGAGCACTTTGTGAAGGGTGACTATACCACTGACTTCGTAGATACTACGCCCGAGCTTTTCGTCTTCCCGAAAACTCTGGACCGTGGCAATAAGCTCCTGCATTACATTGCCGATATCACCGTTAATGGTTATTCCAATGTGGGCGTACAGCCGAAGCCTGACTTCGCGCCGCTGAATATGCCGAAGCATTATAATGGCTTCCTGGCGCTGGGCGCTAAGCACATCCTCGATACCCAGGGCCCTGACGGCCTGGCTGAGTGGGTAATGGCTCAACAGGAGGTACTGGTAACCGATACCACCTTCCGTGATGCGCATCAATCCCTGTTCGCTACTCGTCTGCGTACTGCCGACATGCTGCGCGTAATGCGCGACACTGCTGGCAAGCTGCCCGGCTTCTTCTCCTTCGAATGCTGGGGCGGTGCGACCTTCGACGTAGCTTATCGCTTCCTAGACGAAAGTCCTTGGCAGCGTTTGGCTCAATTCCGCGAGGCTGCACCCAATATCCTGCTGCAAATGCTGCTGCGCGGTGCGAACGCCGTGGGCTACACCAGCTATCCGGATAATGTTGTTAAGGAATTTATCAAATTGGCTGCGAAAAACGGCATCGACGTGTTCCGTATTTTCGATAGCCTGAATGGTCTCGATAATATGCGTCTGTCCATCGATACTGTCCGCGAAAGCGGCAAGGTGGCAGAGGCTGCTCTTTGCTACACGGGCGATATTCTTGATCCGCGTCGCGATAAATACGATTTACAATACTATATTAATATGGCGAGGGAGCTGGAAAAAGCCGGCGCCAATATTATCGCCATTAAGGACATGGCAGGCCTCTTGAAGCCCGAGGCAGCATATCGCCTCGTAAGCAGCCTGAAGTCCTATGTGGGCGTGCCCATTCATCTGCATACGCACGAGGGCAGCGGTAACGCTATCTATACCTACGCGCGTGCAATTGACGCAGGTGTCGACATTGTCGATACTGCGATGAGCTCCATGAGCTGTGGCACGAGCCAACCCTCCACCTCCAGCCTGTACTATGCGCTGAGCGGTCATCCGCGTCAACCGCGTCTGGATGTGGACTCTCTGAACGAAATGTCCCGCTATTGGGAGACTGTCCGCCCCTACTACAAGGCTGCGGATAGAACTGAGAATTTCCCGAATCCCGAGGTTTACTGCCATGAGATGCCGGGCGGCCAATATACCAATCTGAAGCAACAGGCACAGGCTCTGGGCCTCATGCAGCGTTGGGAAGAGGTCAAGGATATGTATCATCGCGTATCCATGATGTTTGGCGACCTGATTAAGGTTACTCCGTCCTCCAAGATTGTCGGCGATATGGCGCTCTTCATGGTGCAGAATGAGCTCTCCGAGGAGGATGTTTATGCTAAGGGCGATGTGCTGGACTTCCCGGCCTCCGTCGTAGAATTCTTTGAGGGACGTATTGGTGTGCCCTACCAGGGCTTCCCTGAAAAGCTGCAGCAAATCGTGCTCAAGGGTCGCAAGCCCATTACCGAGCGTCCGGGTGCAGTGCTGCCGCCGGTTGATTTTGAAGCAGTACGCGAGAAGCTGAAGGAGATGAATGCTCCGACTACGGACGAGGCTGTAAGCTCCTATTGCCTGTATCCGAAGGTATTTACCGATTGGGTAACGCGTTATAATGAGTTTGGCGATGTTTCTGTGCTGGATTCTCCCACCTTCTTCTTCGGCATGACGCCGGGCGAGAAGATTAAGGTTGAGATTGAGCAGGGCAAGGTGCTGGTAATTAAGCTAGTACACGTTTCCGAGGCTAATGCTGCTGGCATGCGCACGGTAACCTTCGAGTTCAATGGTCTGCCGCGTGAGATTCAGGTGAAGGATCGCAATGCGAAGGCTACGGAGGTAACCCGCAAGAAGGCGGATAAGTCTAATCTGGGCGAGATTGCTGCTTCCCTCTCTGGCTCCGTGGTGAAGGTGCTGGTGGAGAAGGGCCAGGCTGTGACGAAGGGCACGCCGCTCATCGTTACTGAGGCGATGAAGATGGAGACGACGCTGTCTGCGCCGCTCAGCGGTATCGTGAGCATTATTCACGTGGCTCCGGGCGAGCGCGTGGAGAGCGGGGACTGCCTGATGGAGATTAAGACGCAGGTGGACAAATAAGTGTCATTTCTGCAAACAGCTTGCGCTAACCTTATGCAAGTGTTATACTAATTTCATATCCGAATCTACGAAAAGCAGCGGACTTACCGCTGCTTTTTCAATATGAAAATTATTATCATTGCTATTAATGAAATTCGCAATTAGTTATCAAACGCTCAGTGCGGCTTTTTTTACGCTCATTTCGTGGTGTTCAATAACGAAATCTCGCCAAACTCGCTAACGCTCAAACATGTCTCGATTTCTATTGAACAATCCACTCATTCGCTAAAAGCCGCAATCATTCGCTTATTGATTAACTAATTGCTCATTCTTCTTACTAACTGTTGCAAAAATTGTAAAGCTATTCGGCAGCGAAGCGGTGATAATGGCAAAGCCCTTTTTTTGCGGAGCTTTTTTGGGCGAGCAAAAAAAGCGACGTTTCCCGCGCTTTCTAAAAGCGCGCACTTTCTTGCTTCTTCTTTGGTGACAAAGAAGAAGGATGAGAAGTAGATAAACAAAAAGATAAACTCAGATTAAATTTCCTTTAAGGAGTCCCATGCGAGAATCATTATATAATTATATCAAAAATCATATATATGACGACGGTGTGTTTACCGAGCCCGCGCTCCCTGATTTAGACGAGGCGTACAGCGTCATTCAGCTGGGGCAGAGTGACGCCTTTTTCTACACAGCCGACATGCCCAGTGATGTGGAGGATGCGAGCGCCATTGTGACAGCCTTGCGCGAGTATCTCGCGGAGCCTGTGCAGGAAAAAAGGCAGAGCCTCTACCGCCTGTTGAAAAATAAGACGCTAGCCGAATACTGCGATCCCTTTATCTCCACCTTCGATAGTGACGATATGAACGAGGTGGCCTTGGATTTGGCACGGCGCTTTTTATACAATGCCCGCCACCGCGAGCCCTTGAAGTTTGCGCTGCTCCTCTTTGGACTGTACGGTATGGAGCGCATCGAGCGCGAGGAGCCGGAGCTGTGGCAGGATTTGCTGCTGGTGGCGCACTGTGAGGAGTTTACCTTTGCCTTCCTCTATGCCTGCCGTAGCGGTAATTATATTTGCCAAAAGGCTGTCTGGGAGCTCCTAGGCTGCACGAAAGGCTGGGGCAAGGTCTTTTGCATTATCGATTGTCAATGTCCCGATGATGAGCACCGGCTGTGGCTCTTGAAAAATGGCCCCGATATCGAGGTTGAGTATCCGCCGCTAGCAGTGAAGCTCATTACTGCTACGCATTTGGGAGCTTTTCTAGAGCGTCCTGTGCTAGATTACGAGTGCTACAAGAATACCATTGCCATTGTGGGCAATTATATGCAGCTTCTTCTGCATTATCAGCCTGCGGCAGTGCGCGAAAATTATAATTTAGCAGATATTGATTTATATAAGCTGCTCAAGGCTATCCTGCACCATGCCCTGTACTTATGCGTGGAGCCCGAGGATATGCTGGATATGCTGACGCTTGCTACGCTGCTGCGCCAGCTGCAGGAGGAGGGAGCATATTATTCCCTGTCCCCCAATCAAATTCATGAGCTCATTGCGAGCTGCGATAGGCTGGTCTATAGCACTAATTGGGAGCCGCTGATCAAGGAGCGGGTAATTGACGAGGGTCAGATTAATTATCGCCTGGCGGATTTTGCCTATGAGCTGGAGCTTGATATTTGGCCCATGCTGTACGATTTCTGGCTGGAGCACCCCGAGGAGTATACGCTGCTGCCGTATTTATTGGCCTATGAGGGGGAGCGACGCTCCGTACTAGTGCTAGAGCAGCTGACGCTGAGGCTGAATTTATATCGTGCGGATATGCACTCCTTAATTGTACCCCTGCATTATTTACGTAATAATCCAGGTAAGGGTGAGGCTATTGTGTGCGCGGCGCTGGAGTCGATTTTTGAGCTGGTGCGCAGCTGCGCCTGTGATGTGCTGGAGGCCTGGGATAGGGAGTATTTTAGTCCGGCGATTATGGAGAGTATTGTCAAGGGCATGCATATGTGTACGGACGAGCTCTTGACTTTGCGCTTGAGGGCTTTGTATGTGAACGAGCGCTTTGATATGGAGGGCTTTATCCAGAAGCTGAAAAAGCAGCAGCGCGAGGATAGTAAATAAAGCGTTAGTAGAGCTAATTAGTATAAATAGAGATTTGAGCGTAAGCCCAAAATAGACGTATTTATATGGATAATTTGGGAGGATAAGAATGAAAAATTGGAAAATAGTGCTGGGTATTCTCACAGCGAATGTGGTAATGATGGCAGCGGGCTACACGATGCTCATTCCCTTTTTGCCCATGTATCTGATAAAAGAGCTGGGTGTGAGCATGGAAGCGGTCAAGCTGTGGAATGGAGCCATTTTTTCCATTACCTTTTTAATCGGCGGCATTATGGCGCCCATCTGGGGCAAGCTGGCCGATACGAAGGGCAAGAAGATGATGGCCATGCGTGCGGGCGCAGGCTTAGCGCTATCCTATTACTTGGGTGGCGTGGTTACGTCTCCGGAGCAGATGTTCTGCGTGCGGGTGCTGCAGGGCTTTGCAGCGGGTCTATGGAGTGTGTGCCTGGCCATTGCGACGAGCCTGGTACCTCTGGAGAAGCTGGGCGTGAGCCTGGGCGTTTTGCAGGCGGGTTTGACCTGTGGTAATGTTATCGGGCCCTTGCTGGGTGGCTCGCTGGCGACGCTATTTGGCATGCGCATGAGCTTTTTTGTGGCAGGTAGTCTGCTTACGCTGATTACGATTATCTTTTACTTCTATATCCCTGAGCCTAATCAGCTGCAGCAGGGCGAGGAGCAAAATGAGCAAAATGAGCAAAATGAGCAGGCTGGAGCTCGCAGGCAGTCGCTCTTGACTGAGGCTGCGCCTGAGACGGAGGGGCCGCTGTGGAAGCAGCCCTTGATTCGCGAGGCGTTACTGTATGTGGCGATTGCGCAGATGGTAATTCTCTTGATTCAGCCGATTTTGACGCTGTATGTGGGTGAATTGACCCAGGGCGAGGGCAATTTGCTGTTTTTGTCAGGCATGGTGTTTAGCCTGGTGGGTATCGCCAGCGCACTGACAGCACCGAGCTGGGGGCGATTTGGCCAGAAGCATGGCTTTTATAGCAGTCTTTGCTTTGCTAGCCTGAGTGCGGGCCTGATGAACTTTTTTGTAGCGCTGCCGAATACCCTGTTATATTTTGGCGTGGCTAATTTTGTCTATGGCTTGTGTACGGCGGGTATTCAGCCATCGTTGAGTGCGATTTTGGCTAGTAATACTAATGCTAATCAGCGAGGACGCGTTTTTGGCTTCATGTTTAGTGCGCAGCAGTTTGGCTCCATGGTGGGGCCGCTGGTAGGCGGTGCGATTGCTACCTTTTTCCCTTTGCGTGCGCTATTTATTGTGGCTGCGTTTATCCTTTTGGGTATCAGCGTGGCGGTGTGGAGAAAGCATTTGGGAGCGAAAAGTAGGCTGGCATGAAGGAATTTTTTAGCTAAGACAAAGAAAATTAAACAATTTAGACGAGTCTCGTAGGGTGCTTGAGAGAGTGCCCTGCGAGACCTTTTTTATTATCAAGACACAAATATGTCACAAAAAACTCACACGGAAGTTTCAATTGTGACAAAAATTTTTAATGATGGTAACGAGCGCAGCTTTTATGATTAGGAGCAGGAGGTGATAAAAATTCTGCACAGAGTTAAGGCTACGACTAAGGACAGAATTGTCTTTTTGCGTCAATTGGCACTCATTTTGCGGAGCGGCCTGCCAATCCTAGAAGCAATGGAGCTGCTGCGCATGCAGCTGAGGGGACGCATGGCTCTTTCCTGCTACCATGTACAAAGGCTGCTGCAGCACGGAAGCTCCCTGGCTGAAGCGATGAGCAAGGAGACTATGCTCTTTACGCCCTTGATGGTACAGTTAGTTAGTGCCGGTGAACTGAGTGGTCAGCTTAGCCCCGTGCTGGAGGAATTGGCGAAGTATTATGAGCAACAAGATAAGCTGCGTGATTATCTGCTGAAGTCCGCTTTATACCCACTTTTTTTATTAGCTGCGGCGCTAGCTGTGCTTATCTTTTTCTTTCTCTATATTTTGCCCATTCTAGCAGGGGTGTATGCCAATATGCATCTGCGCCCCTCCGGCATCATGCTGACACTGCTTAATTTTCAGGCCTGGCTGAGTACGCATGTGGCGTTAGTAGGTGCTTTGCTAGCAGGCTTAGTATTAGCAGCTCGTTTTTATGGACGCAGATTCTGCCTTTGGTTGCTTAACAAGCATTGGTGTGGAAATTTTTATAGCTCAATTTATGAAATTCGCTTCTGTAAGCTACTAGCTTTGCTTTTGGATAGCGGATTAAGTATTACTTCGGCAATGCAAAGCATAGCTGCCAGTATGACTGGTAGCAGCTATGAGCGACAGCTATTGCTTCTCAAAAGCAGGCTGGAACGGGGCGTGGATATAGCAACTGCTTTGTCAGGTGTAAAGGGCTTGCTTTCGCCCTTAAGCTTAAGCCTCGTAGGTGTTGGCGTAGCGACAGGGTGTTTGCCGGAAATGCTGCGTGAGGCCGCCAGGCTGGGCGAGGATAATTTAGCAAGCAAGCTGATGCGCTTTAAGGAGCTCTTTACACCTCTTCTGCTACTAATGGTAGCAGGCATTATCGCAGTTGTAGTCTGCAGCGTTTTGGGGCCGCTTATGGAAATGATAGCATTATTGCCGGAGTAAAGGCTTCACTTAAAAAGGAGGAAAAATTATGGTAGGTAAAATTAAGAGTCAAAAGGGTTTCACCTTAATTGAGGTAGTAGCTGCAGCGGCTTTGATAGGTATCTTAGCAACCATGCTCATGCCCTCGCTTTCAGGTGCTAATGACAGAGTTAAGAATGCCAAATTGAGCAATGATTTGGCGACGATTGATCAGGCAATTCAGCTCTACCGCATGGATACCGGCAAGGTGCCCAGCGATTTAACGAGCCTGGATAGCAGCTATCTGGGCGGCAAGCTGGAGTTTAAGGATGCTGCAGGGGACGAGCTTGTTTATACGGCTGATGGCAATGGCAGCGATTATAGCTTGACCGGTAAAAATTCCAGTGGTAGTGTTGTGAAGTCTCCTGCTAGCAAGGACAGTGTTCAAGCACCTTCTGAATCCTAAAGCTGCTCTTCGCTTACAGAGAGGAAGCATTTTAATTGAATTCCTCACTGTGATGGCGCTAGCGGCAATTTTTAGTGAATTTCTGCTGGTGCAAAGTAGTGCTTTTTGGCAGTATTATTATAAAAATCAAGTGCGGCTGGTAGCGCAGCTCCTAGCTGCTGATTTAAGAAGCCTACAGCAGGAAACGCTCTTTGAAGTAGGCACACCTCGGGATATAAAAACTAGCAGTCAAAATAAATCGGTTTATGGCATTTATTTAACTAGAACCGTCAAAAAGCGCGTTGCTTTTGATGACTATGGTTGTGGTGATGTTTATTTCAAATATGGCGTTGACACCCTGCGCTTCAGCTATAATGGTGCACCTTCGCAGACAGTGAATAGCTCTTATTCATTAGGGCATGCGAAGCTGGCTAATTTTAGCTGTCGTGTTGAGGTGCAGCCTGTAACCGGGAGGGTGTTAGTCTATGAGGAAGAGTAGTGGCTTTATCCTCTTGAGTGAGCTGCTGTGCTTCGCGTTAAGTGCGTTGTTATTAGCGAGTACGCTGCAAAGCCTGACAGCCTGCTTCGAGGTGCAAAAGAAAATCCTCCTGCTTAGTGAGGCTCTGGATAGTGCTATGCAGGCTGCAAGTGGGCTGGAGGTGAAGCAGTATCTAGTTCAGCAAAGGCTGGAGGAGCAAAATGGTTACCTATTTAAGGAGGTTGCAGTCTATGCGAGTGAAAATAGCAAGCTTATCTGCACCTTGCTTGAGGCACAGCCGACGGAATAGGGGCTATTTTTTAATAGAATTGCTGTTTGCAGTGGTATTTGCTGCAAGCCTGGCCGCTGTGCTCTGTACGGGCGTGGGCAGCTTCACAAGTAGCTATCAGTATCTGAATGAGCAGCTGCGTATGCAGCAGGCGGGGCAATATATGCAGGTACTGCTAGCGAAGCATTTAGCCTATAATGCGACGGAAATCACAATTACGAGCCAGCAAGAGGTGAACTTTAAGACTATTTGGGGAAATAAAAGCTCTAAAATATATGCCAATAAGCAGGGTCTGTATATTAGTACGAAAACAGGCACAGGAACAGGGAGTAATCCGCTTTTTATACCCAGCTGGGCAGTGGAAAATTGGCAGGTGTCCAAGGTAGCTGCGAATAGACTATACATCAGCTTTGAGCTTACCGGAGTGCGTAGCAGGAGACATTTTGCACAATTACTGCTTTGTCAAAATGGAGAGATTAGGGATGAATAGCATGCAGAAATTTCTTACCTGGAGGCAGGGAAGCAGAGGCAGCGTGAGCATATTTTTGTTAATAGCTGCGCTGATTATGGCCCTGGTAGGGCAGCTGATGCTGCTCTGGTGCAGGGAGGAGCTAGTGCGAACTCGTGCTTATCTTTTCCAGCAACAGCTGCGTTATCTAAACGGCTCCTGTTATAGCATGCTTAAAGACATGGATGTGGAGGATGGCAGTAAAACAATCTATAGGGGTGTTCTGCAGCCTGGCAATGCAGAGGTAGAGGTGGTAGTAAAAAAGACAACTAGCAGTGATGGACTGCTGCATTTTCTAGAGGTAACTAGTACAAGCGCCAATCAGGATGGCGCATTACAGCGCTTGTGCAGGTTAAAGCTGGATTTTGCAGCTGCTCAAAAAAATCTGGGCGGAAGTATGGCCTTAGCTAGCAAAAAGGTAACGGGCTTGGAAAATATTTCCCAGGAGGCAGTATATACACAAGCAAGCGATGAAGAAGTAAAGCTTCCTGAACTACAGTTTTTTTACCTGAAGGCAGTTAATAGCATTACTACGACCGATGCTGTTAGTGAGGGCTTATCGCGCAGGTTTATTTATTTAGATGCAAATAATACCTTTCAGTTTAAAGCCAATAGTGTCATTGGTGGGGCTAGTGCTTTTGCCAATAAGGGCAGTATTGAAATCGGTAATGGTGCCCACTTTCCGGATCGCCTGGCTTTATATAGCAGAAATGGCAATATTACAATTGGCGATAATGTAAAGCTGGATAAAGCACTGGTGCATGCCTATGGCACAGTAACTATTGGTACGGGGTGTAAAATAAATGGACTTGTGCTGGCAAACAATATTGTCTTGAAAGGGGATTCTCGCTTTATGGCAGATGCGGATGTGGTAGCGCCGTTTGCTTCTGTCGCATATATTAATCAATAATTGCATAACCTACAAAAGCAAGACAAACAACAAAAAAAGCATGCTGGAGACTGGCAGAGGTCAGCCTTGAGCATGCTTTTTATATATTCTTGTTGCGAGCCTTGTCTAGTAGTCCGGATGGGAATTTATCCCTCCAGCTCCTTCACATATACCCAGGTCTCCTGCTCTCCGAGCGCAGGCAGCACTCGGTTGACAAAATGCCCCGCCGCGCGGTAGCCACGGCGCAGGTAATAGTCATAATCACAGGTTGCATCCGCCCAGAGGTAGAGCTGTGTGAGGCCGTGCGCCCGCGCCACCTCCTCAATATTGCGCAGGAGGGTACTCCCCACCCCGGCCTTGCGGCTCAGGAAAAGGTAGAGTACGAGAGCTAGGGCACCATGGCACTCCGCTAGCTTACGCACCTGCTGACCATTGTAGGACAGGTAGCGCAGATAGTTATAGACAAGGTCCTGTTCCTCGGAAGCAAAAGGCTTTAAGGCTGCCTTTAGCCAGGACTGCGAGCTGTCGCGTGCTGCAAGCGGTGCTGCGAGGAGAAAGCCCTGCATAGTAGCTGCTTCAGAAAGGCTCTCACTCGTGTGAGCGTTAGTTGCTTCTTCTTGTTTATTCGTCGGTAAAGCTCCCTCGCTTAGCTTGAAGGAGAAGCTCGAGCTGCGCAAATAATAGCGTACTAGAGCCTCGTAGAGCACGTGCTTCAGTGCCTCATGCGTCAGCGCCATCTCGTCGCCCCAGGTGAGCTCCGTGAGGTAGGCTGCTTCGGAAATATCGTCAGCAGTAAAATTGGAGATAAAGGTAGTTTTGGTGTTCGTTGCGTTAGTCATGGGGTATCCTTTGATAAATGGGTTGTTTATAAGTTTACGTACGTGGAGGGTGATTGCTTCAAGCGCTTTGCTGCTTGTATGGCAAATTTAAAATTACGATGGAGCCGAAAATCAGCAGCATGCCTAATGCCTTCGTCAGCGTCATGGGCTCGGCGAAAAAGAGCATGCCCACACCCGCTGCTACGAAGGGCTCAATCGTCGCGAGGATGGAGGCCTGCCCTGGCTCCACCTGCTCCAGCCCCAGGGTATAGAGCAGATAAGGAATAACGGCGCAGATGAGGCCCAGACCGAGCGCACCGCCGATGGTAGCGAGGTTAAGCTGCGCTAGGCTAGCAGCGTCAAAGCCTGCCATGGGCACAGCTGCCAGCAAGGCAATATAAAAGGTATAGGCGGTAATCGTGAGCGAGCTGTATTTTTGCACTGCATATTTACCAAAAATGCTGTACAAAGCGTAGCCCAGACCACTACCGAGACCGTAGAGCAGACCACTAAAGGTGAGGCTCAGACCGCCGTCGAGAGCGCCCGTGACGCAGGCACAGCCACCGAAGGTACACACGAGGGCGATGCCTTTCTTCACTGTGAAGTGCTCGCCGAAGAGCACGAGGCTCATCAGCATGACGAAAATGGGCGCCGTGTAAAGCAGAAGCGCCGCTACGGCGAGGCTGGAAGCCTGAATGCAATTGAAATAGCAAAAATTAAAAAAGACGAGACTGCAAATGCCCGTGCCGACAAACATCCAGAGGTCGCGCAGGGCAATTTTTAATTTTTCGATGCCTTGCCAGAGCAGTACGAGGGTAATGCAGCTGGCAGAGGCAATGGCCCTGAGGGCCACAATCTGCATGGAGCTGAAGCCCTGGGCTGCAATGCTTTTGACGAAAATGCCGATCAGGCCCCAGAGGACAGCGGCAGCGATAATGTAAAGGTAGGAGCGTGTTTTCATGACTGTGCCTCGCTGTTGCTTTCGTTAGTGTGCTCCTGCGTCGGGGCTGCGGGTTGAGCATCAGTCTGAGTGTGGCGCTCTTTTTTGCGTCCCCAGAAGGCGCGGAACTTCGCAACCATGGTCTTGTCATTGTCCTTGAGCTTCGCGGGCCACAGCTCCTGCGTCTCGCTGCAGCGCATGGCTGCGGCGAGATGGTCGTAGACCTCGGGATAACGCTCGTTAAGCTCCGCAATATGCTCCTTGATATCCTGGCGCATGGTGTGACCATCGTAGGGGCAGGGGTTTTTAATTGGCTTAAGATCAAGCTTCGCTACCAGCTCGCGGATTTCGGACTCGCGGTAGTAGAGCAGGGGGCGTAGTACGGTGATGCCGCTACGGGAAAGCGGTGTTACGGGGAGAAAGGTGCGCAGCTGGCCGCTGGTCATGAGGTTCATGAAGAAGGTTTCCACGGCGTCGTCATTGTGGTGGGCGAGGGCCACCTTGTTAAAGCCCAGCTCCACGGCACGACGGTTCATGGCTGCGCGGCGAAAATAGGCGCAGGTAAAGCAGGGGCTGCCGCCCTTTTTGGCATGGGCCGCCATTACGTCCACATCATCGCTGTAATGTGTTAGTCCGTAGTGGGCGCAGAAGGCCTCGAGCTGCTGCTTGGGGAAATTGTTGGCGAACATGCCGTTCATGGTGTAGCAGGCGAGGTCGAAGGGGATGGGGGAGAATTTTTTGATTTCGGCTAGCATGGCAGTCAAGAGCATGCTGTCTTTGCCGCCGCTGAGGCCGATGAGAATGCGGTCCCCGGGGGCGAGCATATCGAATTCAATTAGTGCGCGCCACAGCTTACTGAGGTCGTCGGCGGGCACAAAGGGGATATTTTTAGGCATGGTGGGGCTCCTTGTAGATGGTAAAAATATGTTTCTTTTTTCGATTAACTATGCTATAATATTCGTGGTGCTACTGTAACGGTAGGTGGTTGCCCTCTGATAAGGAGGGCTGAGCAGCCCTCTAAAACGAAGGAGGGTGGTAGCTATGAGCTTTTCTGAAGTAATAGATTTATTGAGACTATTAGTCGAAGTATCTTCTTTAGTAGTTTTGTTAGCGATAAATGCAAAAAAATAACCGCCCAGCCTCAGAAACTAGCGGTTATTTTTTGTAACTTGTAAGTCATGAGGGCAACCGTCTATCGGTAGCACCTTTGCTATAATCATTATACAGCTTGCAGAATAAATCTGCAAGCTGTTTTTTATATAATTAGAATGCCCATTGAGCGTCGATGGCACCGCCGATACCGCGTTGCTTGCCGAGCCAACCGGTTACGTTGAAGTCCAGGCTCATGTTCTTGCCGGACTGCAGCTTGTAGCCAGCCTCGATAATTGCGCTGTGGCCCTGCAGGGACGGAGTGGGAGACTCAATGCCGTTGATTGCAGCCTCTGCGTCGCCGCCGAATTCATACTGCCATGCCAGACCTGCGTACGCTGCACTCTTCTCGTTAATATCGGAGGTGTAGCGGCCGCCCAGACGGATGCGGTGGGAGTTCAGAGAGTCGAAGTCCACTGCTTCGCCCGTAGCGAGAGTAGCGTCGGAGTCAGCGATATGGGTGAAGTAGTAACGGCCATAGAGGTCGAGGGAAGCCTTCTCCGTGTAGCTGATTTCCTTGCCTGCGCCGAGGGTGAGGCCGTAGTAGGTAGCACTGTCGTCGTAGCTGGTAGCTGCGGATTTGTAATCGCTCTTTACTCTGCCAGCACGCAGGCTTGCGTCATAGTGTACGCCGTTTGCGTTTTTAATCTGGCCAAAGAGTACGCCGCCGGTGGACTTAATATCGCCCTCGCCATGAACAGCGCCGACATAGGAGTCGTAGTCGCCCCTGCCATGCTCTACAGCTACGCCGTAGGTAGCATTGCCAGCAGTCTTCGCAAAGCCCACTGCTGCGTTCCAGCCGTCCACATCCACATGGGAACCGGTCTCATAGCGGGAATTGCTGCCGCCCACTGCTACGAAAGGAGCGAACGCTGCGTCCTTATCCTCGCCTGCAGCTGCCTTAGCCTGCATCATACCGGAGCTCAGCATGAAGTCGGTCATATTGTTCACTACATAACCTGCAACTGCGCGGGTCTCGACTACGGATTTACCGTTGTCGTTAACAGTCCCTTCGTGGATTTCTAGGTTGATAGACTTTTTATCTTCGGAGAGAGTAAGTTCAGCTTCGTAGGAAATGGTAGCGCCTTGATTGAGAGTGCGGGTTTTATTCTCTACGCTGTCAAAGCCATCAAATACACCGTCGGTATACTCATCATTATCCAAAACATCCTCTAGATTTTCTTTGGCAATCAAAGCAATGGTCTTATTGGCTGCATTACCGCTAGTGCCTGCGAGAGTGATGTCGAATTTATTGGGAATTTTTTCAGAAATAGATGTAGTATTATCATCTGAAATCTTTAGCATGGAGTCGCCATCAGTAAAGGGATTGGTGATAACAAAGTTTAAAGATTTTTCTGCCTCGATATCTCTAGCTTGATTGTTAAAGTTGGCAATATATAAATCGTCGCAACCATAAACGTGGTTTTTGATTATAGAGCCATTAGCGATAGCAATTTTGTTACCTGTAGCAGCACCGTTTTCAGAATAACCGCCGACAAGATTGTACCCTATCTTGGAATTTGATACGATAACTATGTTGTTATTGGCTGTTTTATCTGTTTCTTTAGAATAACCACCAAAAACTGAATCATCTGTTTTGGAGTCAATTATTTTAACAATGTTGCCGTTAGCGTTGCCCTTGTAAGAGATGCCGCATTTAATGTTGTATACAGTAGCGTTAGTAATGGTAACGGAGTTGCCATTAGCATCGCCCGTCCCCGCGGCATAGCCGCCATAAACCGTTTTTTCAACCTTAGCGCCATTAGTGATAGTAACAGAGTTGTCATTAGCATCGCCAGAGCCTTCAGCATAGCCGCCATAGACCGAATTAGTTACCTTTGAATTATTTATTTCCACACTGTTACTGATAACATTACCAGCATCCACAGAACGTGCTCCCGAAACATAGTTGATTTCACTGCCGTTAGAAATAACAACATGGTTATTGGTAGCATCTCCTTTTATAACAAAGATACCATTAGTATAAGCAAGCTTAGAATTATTAATGATAACTTTGTAATTAGAGAGTTTGTCATTAGGGTCAGATGGTTTCCAGTAAGCAACCATGCCATAATCTTCATTTCCATCAATAGTGATGGTGTCTGCACTAATTGTTTTATTTGCATCAGGAATACCAGATGTTTCAGCTACGCCAGCCGCTTGCACCACGCCCGGTAGCACCACTGCAGATGAAAAAATACCAGCGAAAAATAGTTTAGTTATTTGCCCCCCCCCAATTTTCTTTGTGCTTGTTTTGCTTTTAATTTGCTTAAGAATGTCATAAATATAACCTCCTTGAAGTAATTTCGACCTAGCAGCGCAGCGTTTGCCCTAGCCTCGTAGCGCGCCACTAGACTCAGGATATACCTTCGTTGCTTATAATATAGCATAAAGCGCACTTCTACACCCCACCCCAACGGCTGATTTTGGGTAGGAAGGAGGAAATTTTTTAGGAAAAAGCACTGCGTTAGAGTGAAAATTAAAATTTTGCTACGAAAGCTCTTGAAAGGCTCCCCTTGCAAGGGGAGGCTAACTTTCTAGCTGATTTTGTGGTATAATAAAATAGCGCAAAAATAGATGGAGGTTACTTAACAAGATGAGTGATATATTACAAGGCTTAAATCCGCAGCAGGCGGACGCAGTCAGAACGCTGAACGGACCCATGCTGATATTGGCAGGCGCGGGCAGCGGCAAGACGAAGGTGCTGACCTGTCGCGTGGCGCACCTGCTCGAGCAGGGCGTGCGTCCCTACCGCATTTTGGCCATTACCTTTACCAATAAGGCCGCTGCCGAAATGCGCGAGCGCGTGGACCGCATGGTGGGCCCTGCTGCGAAGGAAGTGTGGCTCTTTACCTTCCACGCCTTCTGTGCCCGCGTACTGCGCTATGACATTGATAAATTAGGCCAATATAATAATAATTTTGCCATATATGATACTACCGATACGAAAAATTTAATTAAGCAAATTCTCAAGGAAATGAATCTCGACGAGAAGCGCTTCCAGCCCGCTGGCATCATCAGCTGCATCTCCAATGCCAAAAACCAGCTGCAGGGCGTCAAGGAATTTGCCCAAAACGCAGGCGACTTCTACGAGCAAAAGGTGGCGCAGGTTTACGAGGAATATGAAAAGAAGCTGCGCGCCAATAATGCTGTCGACTTCGACGATCTACTGCTGCTCACCCTGCGCCTCTTGAAGGACAATGCAGAGGTTAGAGAAAAATACCAGAATAAATTTGACTACCTGATGGTCGACGAATACCAGGATACGAACCACGTGCAGTACCTCTTGACGAAGCTGCTCGCGGGTAAACACCATAATATCTGCGTCGTGGGCGATGCGGACCAGAGCATCTACGGCTGGCGCGGTGCGGACATTCGCAATATCCTAGACTTCGAAAAGGATTACCCCAATGCCAAGCTCGTGAAGCTGGAGCAAAACTACCGCAGCACGCAGGTCATACTCGATGCAGCCAACGCTGTAATCGAGCATAATACCGGCCGCAAGCCGAAAAACCTGTGGACCGACAATGGCACCGGCACGGAAATCACCTACTACCAAGCTGTGGACGAGCGTGATGAAGCACGCTTCGTTATCGAGCGCATGCAGGAGCTGCAGCAGCGTGAGCGCGCAAAGCTGGGCGACATGGCCGTGCTCTATCGCACCAATACCCAGTCCCGCGTCTTCGAGGAAATGCTCATTAAAAGCGGTATCGCCTATACCATGGTCGGCGGCACGAAATTCTACGAGCGCAAGGAAATCAAGGACATCATCTCCTACCTGCGCCTTATTTATAATCCCCACGATGGCCTGAGCCTGGAGCGCATCATCAACGTACCCCGCAGGGGCATTGGCGATGCAACCATGGCGAAAATTATTAGCTATGCTAGCGAAACGAATCAGAGTATTTTTGACGTCATTTCGAATGCTAGCGAGGTGCCGGGCCTTTCCAGTCGCTTTGTGCATAAGCTCGACGAGCTGGCGGGTCTGCTCTTTGAATTCATGGGCGAGGCAGCCGAGGTCTCTGTCAAGCAGCTCATTAGCGACGTGATGCTGCGCACGGGCTACCAGGAGGAGCTGGAGCTGGCGCGCACGCCGCAGGATCAGGGTCGCCTGGAAAACCTGCAGGAGCTCCTCAGCGTAGCGGAGGACTTTGAGAAAAAGGCGCTGCGCAATGGCGACGAGCCCTCTTTGGAAAATTTCCTGGCCGATGTAGCTCTAGTTAGCGATATCGACGATGCGGAGCTAGAGGACGAGGCCGTGACACTGATGACGCTGCATAGCGCCAAGGGTCTGGAATTTCCTACCGTTTTCCTCGTAGGTATGGAGGAAGGCATCTTCCCCCATGCGCGCACGCTGATGGACGAGGAGGAAATCGAGGAGGAGCGCCGCATTTGCTATGTGGGCATTACCCGCGCAAAGGAGCATTTATATTTGAGCAATGCCAAAATGCGCATGATTTACGGTCACACGCTGAGCTATCCGCCTTCACGTTTCCTGGAGGAGGTACCGCGCAATTTGATTCACGAGTACCGTCGCCCTGTGAAGCAAAGGGTTGTGTTGCGTGAGAATAATGAGCGCGAGGAGCGCAGAGTGCAGGCTGGCAATTGGTTCCTGCAGCCGAAGAAGGGTGTCGGCGGTGTAGGTGGCCTAGGCCTGGGCGGCTTTACGCCGAAGAACTCCAGTGCAGCCAGCGGCAAGAGCTTCCGTGCCGGCGATAGAGTAAACCACAAGAAGTGGGGCCAGGGCACGATTGTCGCAGTGAAGGATACGGAGGACGGGCAGGAGGTCAAGGTAGCCTTCGCCGGCGGCGGTATCCGCAGCCTGCTGACTAAATACGCGGTACTGGAGAAGTTATAAAGAGGATATAACGATGGCAGAAATGGATTTATTTGCGGATGAGCGGCAGCAGCTGCTGGACGAGGCCAGCGCCCTGCGTCAGGAAATCCGCCATCATGAATATTTATATTATGTGCTGGACGCGCCGGAAATCACCGACAGCGAGTACGATCGCCTCATGGTACGCCTGCGCGAAATCGAGGCCACCTACCCCGACGATGTGCCCGGCGATTCCCCGACGCAGCGCGTGGGCGGTCGTGCGGACAGCCAGTTCGCCGAGGTGCGCCACCTAGAGCCCATGCTGAGCCTGTCCAACGCCTTTAGTGAGGCCGAGCTGCGTGCCTTCGACGAGCGTGTGCGCGGCGGCTTGCCTGCAGGAAGCAACGTGGAGTACGTCATGGAGCCGAAAATCGACGGCCTGGCCTGCAGCCTGATTTACGAAAATGGGCGTCTCGTGCGTGCGGCCACCCGTGGCGACGGCGTCGTGGGCGAGAACGTGACAGCCAATGTGCGCACGATTCGCAGCATTCCGCTGGTGCTGAAGGTGCCCGAGGGCGAGGCAGTGCCCGAGCTGCTCGACGTGCGTGGAGAGGTATATATGCCACGGCATGCTTTCATGCAGCTCAATGAGCAGCGTGCGGAGCGGGGCGAGAGCGAATTCGCGAATCCGCGTAATGCGGCGGCGGGTAGTCTGCGCCAGCTGGATCCGCAGGTGACGGCGAGCAGAAGTCTGAGCTTTTTTGCCTATTATATCGTGGGCGAGGGCGCACAGCCGCGTCATAGCCAGAATTTAGAAGTATTGACGAAATATGGCTTCAAGGTAAGTGAAAATTATCGCGTGGTACAAAATATCGACGAGGCCATTGACTTTATAAATGAGTTTAACGAGAAGCGCACGACGCTGGCCTATGATACGGATGGAGCTGTGCTGAAGGTGAATGCTGTAGCGCAGCAGGAGGCTCTCGGTGCGACGGGTAAGGACCCGCGTTGGGCCATCGCCTTCAAATATCCCCCGGAGCAGGCAGAGACGACGCTGGAGAATATCGACTGGCGTGTGGGTCGCACGGGCGTGCTGACGCCCACGGCGATGCTAACGCCGGTGCGCCTTTCGGGTAGCGTGATTAGCCGCGCGACGCTGCATAATGAGGACTTTATTCGCGCGAAGGATATTCGCATTGGCGATAGGGTCGTTATTAATAAGGCGGGCGAGATTATCCCCGAGGTGCTGCGCGTGGTGACGGAGAAGCGCACTGGTGAGGAGAAGCTTGTGGGGATTCCTAAGGTATGCCCGGAATGTGGCTGGAGCGTGGAGCGCCAGGGGGCGGAGGCAGCGATTCGCTGCACGAATCCGCACTGTCCTGCGCTCGGACGCGAGGGGCTGATTCACTTCGTCAGTCGTGATGCGATGAATATCGAGGGCTGTGGTCCTTCCGTGATTAATCAGCTGCTGGACGCAGGTCTGGTGCGCGATGCTGCGGATTTATATAGCTTGACGAAGGAGCAATTAGTTTCATTAGATCGCATGGGCGAGAAGAGCGCGGATAATCTTTTAGCTGCCATTGCTGCGAGCAAGGATAATGAGCTGGATAAGCTGCTTTTTGCGCTGGGCATCCGTCATGTGGGTGCGAAGGTGGCGCGCACACTGGCGACGCTGTATCCGACGCTGGAGCAGCTGCTTGAGGTGGGCTGCGTGGAATTGGCGCGCATTGGTGAGCTGAAGAAGGAAGCGAAGGGTAGTAAGTCCCTGGATAAATTTAAGGATATGGGCGAGAAGATTGCCGAGAGTGTGGTGACGTGGCTGAGCGTGCCGGCGAATGTGGACCTTTTGGAGCGTTTGCAGGCGGCGGGGCTGAAACTGAGCTTTACGGCGCCGGCGAGCGCGGAGGGTAATCCGTTCTTTGGCAAGACGCTGGTGTTCACGGGGACGCTGCCGACGCTGGGGCGCGCGGAGGCGAAGACGATGGCGCTGGATGTGGGCGCGAAGGTGGCCGGGAGCGTGAGCAAGAAGACGGATTTTGTCGTTGCGGGCGCGGAGGCAGGCTCGAAGCTGGAGAAAGCAAATCAACTCGGCGTGAGAGTTATAAGTGAAGAAGAATTCTTAAAGATGATTAAAAAATAAATGATGATTCGCAAATTATATATCTCTTCAGTCAACTGAGATTTCTTAACGCGAATTTCGTTGGGAACAATTACGAAATCTCGACAAACTCGCTAACGCTCAAACATGTCTCGATTTCTATTGTTCCATCAACTTATTCGCTAAAATCTCAATTCCTTCCGAGATATTATAATTTGCTCAATTTAGTTTAGGAAGATTTTCCGAAAATAAATTGTTAGGAAAGGCGCCCCTTTAGGGGAGCTGGCTGCGAGCGTAGCGAGCAGACTGAGGGGTCATTTGAGCGTTATTTAAGGAGAAAAAACATGAGAAAAACTATAAATTTACTAATAATGCTGTTGTGTCTCATTACTTCCGTGAGTGCCCTCGCCGCTCCGAAGGAGGAAATCAGTTCCATTGACGCGCTGGATAAGGGCGTGGCGGATACGGGCGAGACGCATTTTACGAAGGGCGAGAAGCAGCTGGTGGAGTGCACGCTGCCCTATACGGTGGCAGTGCTGCCGATTGTAGATACGTCCGGCCTGGAGGGGCGCAGTCGTGAGATGGCGGTGGGCGCAGTGAAGGATGCCTTGAAGAAGAAGTATCCCGGTAAGGCTACGAGTGTTACGCACATTGTGAATAATAATCTGCTACAGCAGGCTCTGGTGGCACATCCGATGGAGAATCCCGAGGTGCCGACCTTAAATGAGCTGGTGGCTATTGGCGAGGCCTGTGGTGCGGACAGGGTAATTTTCGTGAGCATTCTGCCGGCGCGTGAGAAGGAAACGGGCTTTATGGTGATTGCAGGCACGCAGACCTATAGTGCGACGGTGCTGATGAAGCTGAAGTGCGTGGATGTGAATGAGGAGAAGTTCCTCTTTAATCAGAATGTGGAGGGCATTGGCTCCTCTACCTCCATTAATTTCTGGAAGATTGGCGAGCCGAGCAAAGCGAAGGCTGTGAAGCGCGGCGTGAATGATTGCATGGAGTTTTTCCTGACGAGCTTCGAGTAATGCGAATAATTTGAGAAACCTTTTAATAGGAGGTGTGATTATGGAAATTCAGGAATGGAAAGAGTATGTGCAGAAGGTTACGACCTGGGATATTCCCCTGCCGATGGGCATGGTAAGCAATATGGATGACTGGAAGTGCCGCAGTATTGTGGGACGATCCCTCCTGATGATGAAGGATGTGGAGGGCGCGATGAATGTACTGGCTACGGTGCGCGAGATTGAGCCGAATATGGACGATGCGCCGGAGTTTGGCTTTAGTGAGGCGGAGCATATGGTGCTGTGCCTGCGCGATTTGGCGGAAATTATCTGGATGCTGACGGGCACGGGTGATGCGCCTGCGTTCTACCTGAAGCGTGCGGATAAGCTGTGTCGTGCTTATAAGCATGTCTTCCGTGCTGCGGACAGGGGCAAGATCTGGGTGCGTCGCCTGGAGCTGATGCGTTCCTGCGGCATGGAGGCGGAGGCCTTGGGCGAGGCGAGTGCAGCTATTGAGGCGGAGAAGGCGAAGCTGGCGCAGACTGGCGAGGCTTCCGATTGGACTGTGAACCTGGAGCCGGGCGCGAATCCGTATATCTTCCGCGCGCTGATTTTTATGGCGGAGAGTATGGCGGCTAAGGAGGAGTATAGCAAGGCAGCGCTCTTAATTGAGGACGCGTATGCGTACTATCCTTGCACGGAGGCTACCCGTAAGGACTTGGCAGAGGCGAAGGCGGCAGCGGAGCCGGCGGAGCGCTATGCTAAGCTGCTGCACTGCACGACGATTCCCTATCAGCCGTGGGAGCGGGATAATATCCCCACGCTGGAGGATGTGCATCGTCTGCAGGAGGAGAATTTCCTGAAACGCGAGGCAGCGAAGGCTGGCGGTGGCGTCGAGGGGACGATGGACCTGATGCAGAAGTTCCAACAGGGAGAATAATTCAACTTTAAGAGCAATTAGTTATCGGCTATGCAATGTTCGCCTTACCGATAAGCTAATTGCTCTTTTCTTCACTGATCGTTAATCAAACGTTTAAATCATTTGATTAACGATTTTTGTGCATCCTATTCTGAAAACTGATACAATGATATTTAGCTGTATTATAGAAAAATTTATGAGAAGGGATGTATAAGGATATGAAAAAGAAGTTATTAGCTTTTGCTGTGGCTGCGGCTTTGTTAGCTCCGCAGGCTGTTGGCGCTGAAGGCTTTGCAATTTATGAATGGTCCGCTGAAGGTCTGGCAATGGGTGGTGCGCGTATGTTCGCAGAGAACGATGCTGCGAATATGGCTTACAACCCCGCTTCTATTACGAAGGTTAAGGGTGAGGCTGCGAAGATTTCTGCAACCTATCTCAGCCCGCATGGCAAGTATGATGCATATCAAGGCGAAAACATTGTAGAATCCGGTCATAACCGTGTTCACCCTGCATGGGCGCCTGGTATGTACTATGTAAAGCAAATGAACGATAAAGAATGGATCGGTATGGGTACCTATAGCCGTTTTGGCATGGTTTCCCAGTTCGAGCGTAATTCTTTGGCTGGTACTAACGCTTTTAGCTCTAAGCTGAATGGTATTTCCTTAGGCATTAACTATGCACGTAAGCTGGACAAGAAGTTTACTGCTTCTTTAGGTGCTGAAGTAAACTATGTTGGCCTGCAATTAGATAAGAACCAAGGTATTCAGACTGAAACTCCGTTAGGTGTTGTTGGTGGCCGTGGTGGTATGCATATTGAGGGCGATAGCTATGCACTGGGCTGGAATGCTGCAGCTAATTATGAGTTTGATGATAAGAACGAAATCGGTGTAGTATATCGCAGCAAGATTACTCATTCCATGGAGGCAGATTATGACTTCCATCCCAGCATGGCTTTGTATAGCGCTAATGGTGTAGTACCTGTTGGTGTTACCCATATGAAGGGTGGCGCTTATGGCGTTGTTACTCTGCCTGAAAGCATCGATGTTGGTTATTCTCATAAATTCAATGATAAGACTCGTATCGAGGCTAGATATACCTGGACTCGTTGGGAACGTTATGATGCTCTGAATATGAACTTTGATACTTTGGGATATGTAGAGCAACCGAAGAATTGGTCCAATGGCCAACGCTTTGCTCTTGGCTTGGAGCATAAATTCAGTGATAAATATTCTGGCTTAATGGGTATTGCATATGATAAGTCTTCCATTCCTTACGATGGTGGCGACTTCATGATTCCGACTGGTACTCGTACTACTTATGGTTTAGGTGCGCAATATCATGATAAGAAGCAAACCTTAGGCTTTGCTTTGGCATGGATGAATGTTGGTTGCCTTGATTTTGCTGGCCACCCTGCAAAAGGTGATGCTTTCACTTCTGCTCACACTCGCGACAGCTACACGAAGATTGCTTCCATTTCTTACCAACGTAATTTCTAATCTAAAAATTTAAGGCCTTCCCCGTGCGTGGGGAGGGCCTTTTTTAGTTCTTGCCAAGGGATGGATTGTGGAGTAGAATTTAAAGTGTAGATGCTAAATAAGTAATAATTTCAGAAAGGTTGTGTCATGATGTTATTTGTATGCTATGCGAAATGCGGGACCTGCAAGAAGGCCGAGAAATATTTATTAGACAAGGGCTTCACGCTGGAAAAACGCGATATTAAGGAGGAGAAGCCCACCTTAGAGGAGCTCAAGGCGTGGTATAAGGCGAGCGGCCTGCCCCTGAAGCGCTTTTATAACACCAGTGGCAAGCTGTATAAGGAATTGAATTTGAAAGAAAAAATCCCCACCATGACTGAGGAGGAGCAGCTGGAGCTGCTCGCTAGCGACGGGATGCTAGTGAAGCGCCCCATCGTAGTCAATGGTGAGGATGTGCTTATTGGCTTCAAGGAAGCGGAGTATGCAGAGAAGGGGTTATAAGGATCAGTGCTCTCTCCGTCAGCTCGGGTTTAGTGAATGCGTGTATTTACTAAACCCCTCAGTCAGCTTCGCTGACAGCTCCCCTTTGCCCCTAAAGGGATTAGTACGACCAGCACGTTCTCACTGCGCTACGCTTGTGACAACGTGGGTCTTAGCGTCAAGGGGAGCCTTTCTTAAGTCTTTACAATGACGGTGCTGTGCAGAGCAGCCTTTAGTTAGCTCTAGGTAGCTCTACGTAGGTGGTGCCGGCGGCGTAGCAGTCGAGGTAGTAGGGATAGTACATCAGGTAGACCTTGCCGTTTTGCAAAATATAGAACTGGCTAACCTCCATCTGCTCAGGCTTAATATATTCGAGGAAGGGAGCATCGCTGCGGGTTTTCAGGTCGGCCATATATACGGGAAAGCTGCCATTGGCGATGCCGTTATACAGTTCAACGCTGGTAACAGGATTAGTAAAGGTGAAATAGGGCACTCGTTCGCCTGTATGCTTGTCGTAGACGATACCATTGTCATAGTACATACCGTGCGCGCCGCCGAGGTAATCCCAGGGAGTTATCACAAGGTTTACATAGGTGTCAGTTTCTTCAATGATTTTATACTGGAGTCCAACCTCCACCACCTCAGGATCCTTGCCCTTGGCTAGCTTTTTCACGTTGTTAACAAAACCGAGAATATCATTATTAATCAAATCAGCAGCTTCCTGGCTTTCCAAAGTGAAGACAGGGTAGCTGCATTTATATTTTTTGCCCGTTTCCACCTGTTCTGTAATGGCAGCAAAGGCGGTAGCGCAGAGGGTGAATGAGAGTCCGAGAGCGAGAAGCGTCTTTTTGAGCATGATGGTGCCTCCTTTTTGTTTGCGTTTTCTAACATTATAGTATAAAATATCATAGTAGTTGTAAAGGGATAAGTTGAGAAATTTTTGCAAATTAAATACAAGCTTTGGGGGAGTACTATGTTAGGAACAATTGTCAATGTGAGCTGCATTCTGATGGGCTCGGTAATCGGTAGCTTTGTCAGTCGTGGCATTAATGAAAAATATAAAACTGCGTTGTTCGATGGTCTGGGCCTCGCGACTGTGGGCCTGGGAGCAAACGCCTTCGTCAGCAATATGCCGAAGGTTAGCTATCCCGTGCTCTTTATCGCGAGCATTGCGATTGGCACCATTATCGGCACACGTCTCGATTTAGATGGGCGCTTTCACGGCCTTTTGGAAAAGGCTAAGGGTGGCTCCAAGCTGGCAGAGGGCCTGTCCACGGCCATCCTACTCTTCTGCATCGGCACTCTGTCTATTTTGGGACCTATCGAGAGTCGTTTAAATGGCAATAATACCTACCTGTTTACGAATGCGACGCTGGACTTTGTGTCCTCGATTATCCTGTCCTCCGCCTATGGCATCGGCATTGCGCTGGCGGCGCTGGTGCTCTTTTGCTGGCAGGGCAGCATTTATCTTTTTGCGGGCGTCATTGCGCCCTACATGACCCCGGCGCTGATGGGCGAGATCAGCGTGCTGGGAGGCATTTTTCTGATGAGCTCGGGCCTGGGCATTTTGCAGATTCGCGATTGCAAGACGTTGAACATGCTGCCAGCCTTGATTGTGCCGCCACTTTTTTATGCGGTAATGAGCTTTTTCCATTAAGCAAGCAGTAAATTAATAAGTTAGTAGAGTCCTACGCGTGAGGCTGGGGACTCTACTTTTTCTTTTGCGAAGGCTTTTCGAGCAGAAATTTAGGAATATGAGGACTGCAGGCTGAATAAGTGTTGACAAGTGCATTTATATGAAATATGCTATTACTGGAACATTGTAAGGTTCACTTTTTTAAGAAAGAGTAAGAGGATAAATATGAAAAAAATATTAGTATTATTAATAATAGCAGTAAATATTTTGGCGGGCTGCGGTGGCAGCGGTAGTGCTGATAAAAATAAGCTGCAGGTAGCTGCAAGCTTCTACCCCATGGCTGAATTTGCTCAGGCTGTGGGCGGGCAATACGTTGAGGTGACTACGCTGGTGCCCGATGGAGCTGAGCCCCACGATTGGGAGCCGAGTCCTAAGGACATCTCTCGCTTAGGTAAAGCGCAGGTTTTCGTGTACAACGGCATCGTGGAGCCCTGGGCTGAGCAGGCCGTGAAGGCGCTGGGCGAGCGAAAGCTGGTGGCTGTGGAGGCTGGCAAGGGACTCTATGAGCGGCAGGGCAAGCAGGACCCCCATGTTTGGGTAAGCCCGAAGAAGGCGATGCACGAGGTGGAGCAGATTGCAGCGGCCTTGGCTCAGGCGGATGCACAGCATGCGGAGGCTTATAAGGCTAATGCGAAGGAATATATTGGCAAGCTCGCTGCGCTTGATAAAAAATTAACTGAGGTGGCTAATAAGGCGCCGAAGAAGGTTTTCGTAACTGCGCATGCAGCCTTTGGGCATTTGGCTAATGATTATGGTCTGCAGCAGCTGAGCGTGAAGGGGATCAGCGCTGAGGCAGAGCCAACTCCGGGTGATTTGCAGCGCTTAATCGCTACTGTAAAGCAGGAAAAGGTGCGCTATGTGTTCTTTGAAACGCTGACGGACCCGAAAATTGCGAAATTAGTAGCGCAGGAGACAGGAGCGCAAACTGCAGTGCTCGACCCGCTCGAGGGCCTTGATGAGCCTGGTCGCAAGGCAGGCCTTGATTATCTGAAAATCACGGAGCAAAATATTGCTAATTTAGCAAAGGCGCTCAACGAATAATTTAAGCTAATTTTACTTAATTCAGCTGCTGGGGCATAACGCTATTAAGCCTCAGTTCAGCAGGCATAGGAATAATAGATATGGAAAATAATGTAATTACCGTGCGGGGTCTGGGCTTCGACTATGGCGAGGGCTGGGTCTTTCATAAGCTGGATTTGGACATTGCCGAGGGCGATTTTGTCGCTGTTATCGGTGCAAATGGTGCGGGAAAAAGCACGCTTTTGAAAATGCTGGCCCACGCTATGCCGCCTACGACGGGCGAAATTTATTACTACGGCAAGCCCATTACGGAATTTAAGGAATGGCATAAAATCGGCTATGTGGCGCAAAACCCCATGAAAATGCAGCGCGCCTTCCCCATTAGTGTGGAGGAGGTCGTGAAGCTGGGCCTGCTTAAGCCGGGTAGCCTGCTGCATCGCTTCGGACACGAGGAGAAGGAGGCAGTGGAGAAGGCTCTGCTGGACTTCAAGCTGACAAGCCTGCGGCACCGCAAAATCGGCGAGCTGAGCGGGGGGCAGCAGCAGCGCGTATTTTTGGCGCGTGCCATGGTGCATAATCCACGCATTTTGCTACTGGACGAGCCTGCCACGGGCATTGATACTGCGTCGAAAATTGCGCTCTATGCCATGCTGAAAAAGATTAATCGCGAGCAAAATGTGACCATTGTGATGATTTCCCATGATCTGGAGCTGGCAGCAGATGCAGCTAAATCTGCACTCTGCATTAACCATGGTATCTGCTTCAGGGGTGAGGTGCACGCCGCACTGCAGCATCATCATAAGCATGGTTATTTTTATAGATAATAGATAGAAGGATATTGCTATGCTGGAAATGTTTGAAATGGAATTTATGCAGCGGGCTTGGCTGGCTGGCTTAATTATGGCCTTGATCTGCCCGCTCATTGGTAGCTTTCTCGTGCTGCGTCGTCAGTCCCTCATCGGTGACGGACTGGGGCATATCGCCTTTGCCGGTGTGGCCGGGGGCGCGCTGTGGGGCTATAGCCCTGTGCTAAGCGCGGCAGCGGCTACCATTCTTGGTGCGCTGGCCATTGAAAGAGTGCGTGTGCGCTTAAGCGAGGCCGCAGATATGGTGCTGGCTATTTTTTTCTATAGTGGCATGGGCTTGGCAGTTGTTTTTACCGGACTTAATAAGGATGGTGGCTTTAATCTGGGCAGCATTCTTTTCGGCAGCTTGATGACGGTTAGCAGCAAGGACTTGGTAATTGTAGCCCTGCTAGCCTTATTTACCGTGCTTTTTGTGGTGCTTTTCTATCGTCCACTGCAATATTTGACCTTTGACGAGACCTCAGCGAAGGTAGCAGGCCTGCCAGTGGAGCGACTGAACCTGCTGCTGGCACTGCTGACAGCACTTACTGTGGCCCTTTCCATGCGCATCGTGGGCCTCTTACTCGTATCCGCCATGATGGTTATCCCCGTGGCCTGCGCTCTGCAGACGGCACGGAGCTTCGGCGGCACGATTATGCAAAGCATGCTCTATGGCCTGCTCACCGTGAGCCTGGGCCTAAGCATTTCCTATTACATGAACCTCGCACCCGGTGGCACCATTGTGCTGATGGGAACGCTGCTCTTTTTGCTGAGCTGCCTAGTGGGCACGCGCGTAAGAACAGCTCAGCCCGTACCGGGACAATGCCAGTGCAAGGTCTGCGAGGAGGAGGCCGCAGAGGCTGGGAAAGAGGGGCTGGCTAAATGAGTGTTCGAGCTGATTTACACATCCACACCACTGCCTCCGACGGTACCTGGACACCGCGTGAGCTCATTGAGCAGGCGCAAGCAGTGGAGCTAGGTCTACTCGCCGTGACGGACCACGATAGCGTGGTCAATGTAGCAGAGACGCAGCGCCTCGCTAAGGCTGCAGGACTCAAGTTTCTACCAGCGTCTGAAATATGCTCCACGAAGGAAGATATCTCCTTTCACATCCTGGGCTATGGCATCGACATCACGAATAAACACTTACTTGAGCTCATAAACCATAACGAAGACCTACTTGCACAAAAGGATGTCGATAGCATTCGTCTGCTTGAACGTGACGGCTGGCCTGTAGATAGCCTGGAATTCACTCGTTATGATTACGACAGACGACGCGGGGGCTGGCGAGCACTCGCCTACCTAATAGACAAGGGCCTCTGCACAGACGTCAACGACTTCTTCAAGCGCATCTTCACGCCTGAGCACGACCTAGGCTTTCCTGAATTTCCGCCCATTTCGCAGGTCGTAGACGCTATCCACGGCGCTGGTGGGGTAGCCATTTGCGCTCATGCAGCCAGTGGCTTCCATGGACCTGGACTAGAGCGCGTCATGGACATCCTGCGCGTCGAAAGCTTCGACGGCTTCGAATGCTACCACAGTGGTCACAACGAAGCAGGCACCCAACGCCTGCTCGCACACTGCCGCAAGCACGACCTCATGATCACAGGCGGTAGCGACTGCCACGGCACCTTCGTGCCAGGACGCCGCCTCGGCGAGCCTTATGTAGATACCAGCATGCTTAGATTAGACGGATTGCTTTAAAAAGAACTCTATAGTAGCTTGAGCAATTATAAAAATACGGAGCGAATAGGAATTTTAGCACATAAGTGCATGGTTCAATAGAAATTGAGCCATGTTTGAGCGAAGCGAGTTTGGCGAAATTTCGTAATTGAACCGCACGAAATGGGCGTCAGAAATTCCTGTTGAGCGCAGTATTTTATAATTGCGAATATAATATGTATAGCAAACAACAGTAAAACGAAGCATGTTTATAATGACGAATCTAGAAATTACATACATACATACTTATTTACTCTCGGAGGTAGAACACAATGGAAAAATCTAAAGTATACTTCACCGACTTCCGCACCAAACCCGGTGGCGCAAGCATGCCACAAAAACTCCAAAAACTCGCCCAAAAAGCAGGCATCGCCAACATCGACTTCGAAAACAAATTCGTAGCCATCAAAATCCACTTCGGCGAACTCGGTAACATCTCCTACCTGCGTCCCAACTACGCCAAAGCCGTAGTCGACCTCGTCAAAAAACTTGGCGGCCGTCCCTTCCTCACCGACTGCAACACCCTCTACGTAGGCAGCCGCAAACACGCACTAGAACACATGGACACCGCCTACGAAAACGGCTTCAGCCCCTTCTCAACCGGCTGCCACGTTATCATCGCTGACGGCCTCAAGGGCACCGACGAAGCCTACGTACCTGTTAAAAACGGCGAACTCGTTCAAGAAGCAAAAATCGGCCGTGCCATCATGGACGCCGACATCGTCATCAGCCTCAACCACTTCAAGGGCCACGAAATGGCTGGCTTCGGCGGCGCGTTGAAAAACCTTGGCATGGGCAGCGGCTCCCGCGCCGGAAAAATGGAAATGCATAACGATGGCAAACCCAAAGTAAACCAAAAGAAATGCATCGGCTGCGGCCGTTGCGTCAATATCTGCGCCCATGGTGCGCCCAGCATCACCGAGCGCAAGGCTACTATCGACATCAATAAATGCGTGGGCTGTGGTCGCTGCCTTGGCCTGTGTCCTGTTGACGCCATCCATACCCTCTACGACGCAAGCATGGACAACCTTAACAAAAAAATGGCCGAATATGCGCAAGCAGTCTGCCAGGACCGTCCTAGCTTCCACATCAGCCTCATCGTCGACGTATCTCCCTACTGCGACTGCCATGCTGAAAATGATGCACCCATCGTGCCCAATATCGGCATGCTGGCCTCCTTCGACCCCGTGGCACTTGACCAAGCCTGCGCTGATCTCGTTAACGCTGCACCTGCTGTAGCTAACTCCGTACTGGGCGAGCATCTGACTGCAGACCCCGAAGGCTGCCAGGGTCATGACCATTTCCATAATACTACGCCTGAATCCGAATGGAAGATGTGCCTTGAGCATGCAGAAAAGATTGGCGTAGGTATGCGCGAGTACGAACTTATTAAGATGTGAAATCGTTTATAAGGCATCATCTACTTCGTCATCGCTCCTAAGAGTACTAATCTGTACGCCGTCGTCGCGATTTCTCGTATCTGATGCCTTCTGAACGATTTCTAAGATATGTTTTCCGAAAATTTTCTAGAAATTCACGAAAAATGTTCGACTTTTTTGTCAGCCTGTGATATTATATTACAGTAATATTGCAAAGCTTACACTTTTGGAGAAATTTTAGTTTGCGAAAGAAAAATTAGGAGGCTTATTTCAATGCAAGAATACAAACCCTTTAAATCCGGTAAGGTTCGTGAAATGTATGATATTGGTGATAGCATCGTTATGGTTGCTACCGACCGCATCTCTGCTTTCGACGTTATTTTAAAAAATGATATCAAGAAAAAAGGCACCGTGCTGACCCAAATCTCCAAATTCTGGTTCGATTTTACCAGCGACATCGTGCCCAACCATATGCTCTCCGTAGACGTAAAGGATATGCCTGAATTCTTCCAAAAAGAGGAGTTCACCGGTAACAGCATGAAATGCAAAAAGCTGGAAATGCTGCCCGTAGAATGCATCGTACGCGGCTACATCACCGGTAGCGGCTGGTCCAGCTACAAAAAAAGTGGCGAAATCTGCGGTATTAAGCTGCCCGAAGGCCTCGAAGAATGCCAAAAGCTGCCGGAGGTACTCTTCACTCCTAGCACCAAGGCTGAAATCGGCGACCATGACGAAAATATCAGCGTAGAGCAAAGCATTGAAATCCTCGAGAAGCTCTATCCCGGTCGTGGCAAGGAATACGCTCTGAAGCTTAGAGATTATACCATTGCTATTTACAAAAAATGTGCTGACTATGCTCTGTCCCGTGGCATCATCATCGCTGACACCAAATTCGAATTTGGTCTGGATGAGAACGGCGAGGTTGTACTGGGCGACGAAATGATCACCCCCGACTGCTCCCGCTTCTGGCCGCTGGAGGGCTATGAAGTTGGTCATGACCAACCCTCCTACGATAAGCAATTCGTACGTAATTGGCTGAAGGAAAACCCGGATTCCGATTACAAGCTGCCGCAAGAGGTTATTGATAAGACCATCGGCAAATATATCGAGGCTTATGAAAAGCTGACCGGCAAAGAATTCAACTTCTAATTTTGTGAAGAAAGTGTAAACTTTGACGCAAAAAGCGAACGTTTAAAAGTTTTTCACCAAAAATATACAAAAACTATTTACAAGCGATAGTTTCGTGTTGTATAATTTCACCATAAACAACAACGGCGTTGTGGCAATAGCCTTACTGCCGTTGTTGTTTTTTATTTTCTCCTTGTAGAGCACAGATGCCGTGAGGAGGAATGGACACTGCCTGCTAGAGAAAAAGCGGCAGGAGCCCGCTAATAATGCAAAATAGTGCTCCTATCGTGTGACGCAATTTCCACCGTAGAGAAAAAAGAGGTGGTTCGTTGAAGCGGCCAATTGAGGGGACTTTTAGGTTGCTGAAAGTAAGAGCACTGCCGGCTGGGGGGCCGGGCGGAAGTCATACGAAGTAAAAATGCCCGCTGGGAGGCGGGTTTTTTTATGCGTAAAATACGGCTTAAGACTTATATTTATGCAAAAAAGAGAAGCAGCTGGTGGTAAGCTGCTTCTCTTTTTGAAATGGGATGTGTATTATCTTATAGATAGGGAAGACCTATAATGCAAATTAAATTGCTGGCTGCTTAGTCCGTGAAGAGCGGAGTGGACAGGTAGCGGTCGCCCGTGTCTGGCAGGAGGACAACTATGGTCTTGCCTTTGTTTTCAGGGCGTTTAGCAATTACGGTAGCTGCATAGAGGGCTGCGCCGCTGGAGATACCTACGAGTACGCCTTCCTTGTGGGCAATAGCGCGACCGGTAGCAAAGGCGTCCTCTGCTTCTACAGGAATGATTTCATCGTAAATTTTCGTATTCAGGGTGTCAGGCACGAAGCCTGCGCCAATGCCCTGAATTTTATGCGGACCGGCGATACCCTTAGACAGCACAGGGCTGGTGGAGGGCTCTACGGCTACAACCTTCACATTCGGATTCTGGGCTTTCAGATATTCGCCAGTGCCGGAAAGCGTGCCGCCGGTGCCAACGCCGGCTACGAAGAAGTCTACTTGGCCATCGGTATCAGCCCAGATTTCCGGACCGGTAGTAGCTCTGTGGACAGCGGGGTTAGCAGGGTTGGTGAATTGACCGGGGATGAAGCTGCCCGGTGTAGCTGCTGCCAGCTCCTCGGCCTTAGCGATAGCGCCCTTCATGCCTTTAGCTCCGTCGGTGAGTACGAGCTCGGCACCGTAGGCCTTTAGCAGATTGCGACGCTCCACGCTCATGGTTTCGGGCATGGTGAGGATGATTTTGTAGCCGCGAGCTGCAGCTACGCTAGCGAGACCAATGCCGGTGTTGCCGCTGGTGGGCTCAATAATAGTAGCCCCCGGCTTTAAGAGATCCTTAGCCTCTGCGTCGTCCAGCATGGCCTTGGCGATTCTATCCTTAACACTGCCTGCAGGATTGAAATATTCCAGCTTAGCGAGAATTTTTGCTTCCAGCTTGTTTTCCTTTTCATAATTAACGAGTTCTACCAGCGGGGTACCGCCGATCAGTTGAGTAATGCTAGTATATACCTTTGCCATAATTTATCGCTCCTTATAAAGTAATTTTTACCTATTTTCTTAAGCTCTTTTTTATAATTGTTAATTGTGATTGACGTAGCAACATCGTGTACCAGGTTTCAGCATTGTAAGAACCTCACTTTGATTAATATCTAGTATTCATAGCTGATTGATAGGTTTATTATACATCGCTGTGAGCAGATGTCAATAGTTTTTTGCAAAAATATCTGAACTTGACAAGGGAAGAGTTTTAATGTAATATATGAAACATATTAAAGCACTAGGAATTATGGAGGTGAGTTCATGAGTGGAGTGGCAGCTTTAATAGCTAAATTGGCGCAGAAGCATGATTTGACTGATGCGGAGCTACTTGAAGTGATTACAAGTGAGGAAGCGGGAACGAATGCGCTCCTTGCTACGGAGGCGGATAAGCTACGCCGCAAGTATTATGGAAATAAGGTCTATATCCGCGGGCTCATTGAATTCACTAATTACTGTAAAAATAATTGCTACTACTGCGGCATTCGCGCGGGTAATAAATGCGCGCAGCGCTATCGCCTGACTCAGGAGCAGATTCTTGCCTGCTGTAGGGAGGGCTATAGGTTGGGCTTTAGGACCTTCGTGCTGCAGGGGGGTGAGGACCCCTATTTTACAGATGAGCGCGTGTGCGAGCTTGTGGCGGCGATTCGCAAGCAGCATCCTGATTGCGCGATTACGCTTTCTATAGGCGAGAAGGAGCGTGCTAGCTATGCGGCCTATTTTGCGGCGGGAGCTAATCGTTATCTTTTGCGCCACGAGACGGCGACGGACGAGCATTATAAAATGCTGCACCCGGAGAGCATGAGCCTTGCAAACCGCAAGCGCTGCCTTTTTGATTTGAAGGATATCGGCTACCAGGTGGGCAGTGGCTTTATGGTGGGCTCGCCGTATCAGAGGCCGGAGCATTTGCTCGCGGATCTTCGCTTTTTGCAGGAGCTCGAGCCTGATATGATTGGCATCGGACCCTATATTACCCATGCGGAGACGCCCTTTGCGAAGCAGAAGAGTGGTACGGCGGAGCAGACGCTGCGCTTGCTCTCGATGCTGCGCTTATTATTTCCCTATGCGCTTTTGCCTGCGACGACGGCGCTAGGAACGATTACGCCCGATGGGCGCGAGCGCGGACTGCAGGCGGGGGGCAATGTGGTAATGCCTAATCTGTCGCCTGTGGACGTGCGCAAGCTGTACGACCTGTATGAGAACAAGCTTTGCACAGATGAGGAGGCGGCGCAGTGCCGCAGCTGTCTGGAGGCCCGCGTGCGGAGTGTGGGCTACGAAATCGTCACTGATAGGGGCGATGTGGCACGGAATGTGGTATAATTAAGAGAGAAGAATAATTTACGAGAACCTCTCCGCCTCGCTACGCTCGGCACCTCCACTTTAAAGGGGAGGCTCTCTAGATGCTAAATTTAGGAGAAAGGCTCCCCATGCAAGGGGAGCTGGCTGCGAGCGAAGCGAAGCAGACTGAGAGGTTTAAGCGAGCTATTGAGTGACTTTTAAAATAGCACTATTTAGGAGACAAGAACTATGGAACAAAACAAAAAAGCACTTATTGCGATGAGTGGTGGCGTGGATTCCAGTGTAGCAGCACTCCTGATGCAGGAGCAGGGCTGCGCGTGTACGGGCGTTACCATGAAGCTTTTTAATAATGAGGATATTGGCCTGCCCATCATGGACAGCAAATGCTGCAGCCTTGATGATATTGAGGATGCGAAGGCAGTCTGTGCGAAAATGGGCATGGAGCATTTCACATTTAACTATGGCGACCGTTTCCGCAAGGAGGTTATCGACCGCTTTATCGATGCGTATATGCATGGCATGACGCCGAACCCATGCATTGACTGCAATCGCTATCTGAAGTTTGGCGAGCTTTTTGAGAAAGCGCAGGAAATGGGCTGCGATTACGTGGTAACGGGTCATTATGCTCGCATTAGTTATGATGAGGAAAAGGGTCGTTACTTGCTGCTGAAGGCAGTGAGCTCCGAGAAGGACCAGAGCTATGTGCTCTACAGCCTGACGCAGGAACAGCTGGCGCATGTGCAGTTCCCGCTCGGAGGCCTTGCTAAGCCTGAGGTGCGTGCCATCGCGGAGGAGCATGGCTTCGTCACGGCGCATAAGCATGATAGCCAGGATATTTGCTTCATCCAAAACGGCATGAGCTATGCCGACTTTATTGAAATGCGCACGGGTCGCAAATTCAAGCCCGGTAATTTTGTGGATACTACGGGCAAGGTGCTTGGCCGTCACAAGGGCATTATCCACTACACCATTGGCCAGCGCAAGGGCCTTGGTCTCGCTTTGCCCGCACCCATGTATGTGCAAAATATTGATGTCAAAAATAATACGGTCATCCTCAGCGATAACGCTGGCCTCTTCACGAAGGAGGTCACTGCTACCGATATTAATCTTATCGATTGCGAGCGTATTACTGAGCCGCGCCGCGTGAAGGCGCGCATTCGCTACCACCATGTGGAGCAGTGGGCGACGGTAACGCAGCCCGATGACAATACACTGCAGCTCGTGTTCGACGAGCCACAGCGCGCGATTACGAAGGGGCAAGCTCTTGTAATGTACGATGGTGATGTTGTAGTAGGTGGCGGCCGTATCATCTAAAAATAAAAAAGCTTATGGTTTTTCCTAATCTTGTAAGATAGGTAAGCCATAAGCTTTTACTTTTTGTTTATGAAAATTTTATAGTAGGTCGCGCTTCGAAGGCTCACCCTCGCCGAAAAGATAGCGGTCTACGATAATATCCGCCGCTCTTTCGGGGGTGAACTCCTGCTTAAGCGATTGCGTAGGGTTGAAAATGCTCATCGCTACGCCGAAGAAGACATATTTCACCGAGGTTTCCAGGTCGCTACATTCCTTGATCAGCCCTTTATCATAGCCCTCGCGGATAATATCCTCTAGAATAAAATACTCAGCCTGTAGCAGCTCGTGGTAGCGCAGAATGCGCTCCTCCAGCTCGGAAGAAATCTCTACCTGGCTATAGCGCGGCAGTACGCGATAGACTCCGTCCACACGCTGCACACGGCAGGCACTGCTGGCCCCCAGCATTTCGAAGCAAATGATTTGCCAAAGAGCGCTATTTTCATAATAAAAAGCAACAAATTCCTGGAAATAGGCATGCATTTTTTCCGCTAGGGTTGTGCCGCTGGCGGTTGCCTTTTTTAAACGCTCTACAAAAGGTTTATTTTTATCAGAAACGAGCTTATAAAAAAGCTGCTCTTTATTACCGAAATATTTATAAACAGTGCCCTTACCAACGTCGGCAAGCTTGATGATTTCATCCAATGTGGCCTTTTCGTAGCCGTACATGGAGAAGATTTCCTCTGCCGCCTGCAATATCCGCTCATCCTTGGGCATTAGTTTACTTAGCTCCACCTTGCAACCTCCTCACATAAGTAATTTTCGTTCAGCTTTACTTCATCTGTATCTTATATTATAACTTGTTTGGCAAGTAAATGCCAGTCATGGAAGCGAATTTTGCCAATAAATATTATGTAAAAAATCTCAATATTCAAGCAGCCTTTTAAAGAAAAAATACAAAAAAAGTATATGGAGAAGTGATTTTTCTGTTATAATATAGCTAGGCTACTCTATGCTTTTTTAAGGTATCTGAAGGAGGTTACCGTATGTTAAAAATTATTACTAACCGTTGCAAGGGCTGCGGTATCTGCGCAGCATTCTGCCCGAAAAAGGTTCTGGCAGTCAACGAAGTAGGCAAGGTCGAGGCTGTTGCTGAAGAAAATTGCATTAAATGCGGTCAATGTGAAATGCGTTGCCCGGACTATGCTATCTTGCTAGATAAATAACAAAGGAGTGAATTACCCATGTCAAGAGTTCTGCTGTTACAAGGTAACCAAGCAGTTGTTGAGGGTGCGATTGCTGCCGGTGTAAAATTCTACGGCGGTTATCCGATCACCCCTTCCACCGAAATTGCTGAACAATTAGCACTGCGTCTGCCCCAGGTTGGCGGTAAATTTATGCAGACCGAGGACGAAATTGCCGGTCTGGGTACTGTTATCGGCGCTTCTATGGCAGGCAAAAAGGCTATGACCGCTACCAGCGGCCCTGGCTTCTCTCTGAAACAAGAAATGCTGGGCTTGGCTTGCATCGCCGAGATTCCCTGCGTAATCGTGAACGTACAACGTGTGGGCCCGGCTACCGGCCAACCGACCTCCCCTGCTCAAGGCGAGGTTATGCAAACTCGTTGGGGCACCCACGGCGACCACTGGCTGATTACCGTTTCTCCCTCCAGCGTTCCTGAATGCTTTGATTTGACTCTGCGCGCAGTTGCACTGTCCGAAAAATATCGTTGCCCGGTTATTCTCTTGATGGACGAAGTTATCGGCCACATGCGTGAAAAAATCGAGCTGCCCGACAATTATGATGGAATTCCGCAGGCTGAGCGCAAACAACCGACCTGCGCTCCCGAGGACTACCTGGCTTATGGCTGCGAGGAAGGCTCCAAGGTGCCTGCAATGGCTCCGTTCGGCAGCGGCTATCGTTGGCATGTAACCGGCCTGGTACATGATGAGACCGGCTTCCCCAAAGGCACCGGTGCGGCTACTAAAGAATCCCAGGACCGTCTGCGCACTAAGCTGATGGATAATCTGGATGATATCGTACAAGTAGAAAACTATCGTATGGAAGACGCTGAATTTGCAGTTGTAGCTTTCGGTGGCGCTGCCCGCACCGCTTATGAAGCTATCGATATGGCTCGCGCTGAAGGTCTGAAGGTTGGCTTCGTGCGCCCGATTACCATCTGGCCCTTCGCTGAAAAGCAAATTCAAGAGCTTGCTTCCAGGGTTAAAGGCATCCTCGTACACGAGCTCAACGCCGGCCAATATGTGCTGGAGGTTGAACGCGCTGTAGCAGGCAAGGTTCCTGTAACCCTGTACGGCAAATACGATAATGAATCTGCTACTCCGGCCGAGCTTTTAGCTGAAATTAAAAAGGCTATGGCCTAATCGGATGAGAGGAGAATAATACAATGAGTAGTGTAATGGAAGATTTAATTACTAAATATTTCCGTCCGGGTCGTTTGCCTCACATCTGGTGTCCCGGCTGTGGCAACGGCGTTATTACCGGCGCTATTGTAAAGGCTATTGATAAACAAGGCCTGGCTAAAGACGATGTTGCTGTTATCAGCGGTATCGGCTGCTCCAGCCGTAGCTCCGGCTATTTGGATTTCAATACTGCAAACACTCTGCATGGTCGTGCTCTGCCCATCGCTACCGGCGTTAAAATGGGTAACCCCAAGCTGAATGTTATCGTTTGCAGCGGCGACGGTGACTGCACTGCTATCGGCGGCAACCACCTGATTCATGCTGCACGTCGTAATATCGATTTGACCCTCGTTGTTTATAACAACAGCATTTATGGTATGACCGGCGGTCAATATTCCCCGATGACCCCGAAAGGCTCCAAGGCTACCACCGCTCCCTACGCAACCATCGAGCCCAGCTTCAACCTGCTGCAGCTCGCTCAGGCTGCTGGCGCAACCTATGTAGCACGCGGTACCACCTATCATGTACCGCAGCTGGTTGACGTTATCGCTAAGGGTATCGCTCACAAGGGCTTCTCCATTATCGAGGTAGTAAGCGCTTGCCCGATTTCCTTCGGTCGTCAGAATAAGATGGGTGGCCCTGCGCAAATGATGATGTGGCAGCGTGACCATGGTGTACTGAAGGCTGTTTGGGACCGCATGGACGAGGAAAAGAAGGCAGAAGCAATTGCTGCTGGCAAATTCCCCATCGGCGTGCTCTATGAAAACAACGATGTACAAGAATACACCGCTGCTTATGACGAACTGATTAAACGTGCACAGGAGGGTAAATAATCATGAGAACTAGCTTTCGTTTTTCCGGTACCGGTGGCCAAGGCTTGATTACTGCCGGTATTATTTTGGCCGAAGCTGCCCTCTTAGATGACAAGCTGGCTGTACAATCCCAATCCTATGGCCCGGAAGCCCGTGGTGGCTCCTCCAAGGCCGAAGCAATCATCAGTGATGAGCCCATTTATTTCAGCCGCGTTATTGATCCCGATATCCTGCTGGTAATGAGCCAGGAGGCTGCTAATAAATTTACTGCTGATACTGATGAGCACACCACCGTTATTACCGATACCCTCTTCGTGGACCAGGTTCCCGGTAAGTATGGCAAGCGTGTAGACGTGCCCATCACCCATACTGCAAATAGTGTTTGCGGCAAAGCTCTCTTTGCTAATATCGTAGCACTGGGCGTAGTAGTAGGTCTGACTAAATGCGTTTCCAAGGAAGCCATCCTCAAGGCTGTATTAAATCGCGTACCGAAAGGCACCGAAGATGCTAATACCAAGGCTTTGGAAGCAGGTATGGCTCTTGTAGAGAATCTGTAAGACTCTTTAGCAAAAGCACATAGCACAAATACACTCCTAGAGTGGAGCGGACTTTGAAGTCTCGCTCCGCTGTAGGAGTTTTTTGTTTGACTTATTTACGGTAATAGCATATAATTTAACTAGGCTTACGCTAATTACTACTTTACTATTTGCTCGAAAAAGGTGGTCTGACTATGAAGATTTCTACTAAAGGACGTTATGCACTGCGCATGCTTTTAGATTTAGCTATGCACCAACAGGATGGCTTTATTGCCTTAAAGGATATTGCCGCCCGCCAAAATATTTCTAAAAAATATTTAGAGCAAATTGTGCCGATTTTAAATAAGTCAAATATTCTTCAAGCAAGCCGCGGCTTTCAAGGTGGTTATCGCCTAGTGAATCAGCCTAGTGAGTATAGCGTGGGCAGCATTTTGCGCCTCACTGAGGGGAGTCTTACTCCCATTGCCTGTTTAGATTGGGAACCCCAGGGCTGCGAGCGCCGTTGTGATTGTATTACATTACCCATGTGGCAGGGCTTGTCCAAGGTTATTGCCGATTATTTGGACAACATTACGCTGCAGGATATCATCGATGATTATCAAGCTCGTGGCGTCGATAATTATAGCATTTAAATATTTGCCTTTTTCAAGCACTGAGGCTTCGCTCATTTAGAGTGAGTTTACTCAGTGCTTTCGTTTATGTGTGTAGAAATTTTAGTCGCATTCAAGCGCTAGATGTGATATAATAAAACAGGTTATTTCTTAAAATCAATTTAAATAGAATTAGGATGGTGAAAAAATGAAAGTATCTGCTGAAGACGTTAAACACATTGCACAGCTTTCCCGTCTGACCGTTCCCGAATCTGAAATGGAAGTGTTCACTGAACAATTCAACCAGATTCTGAACTATGCCGATATTCTTGAAAAAATCGATACCACCGGTATCGAGCCTACCCCCTACGTGCTGCCCGTCAGCAACGTACTGCGTGAGGACGTTGTTAAAGAAGGCGTATCCCATGAGGATGCTCTGAAGAACGCTCCTGCTGTTCACAACGACGGCTTCAAAGTACCGCGCGTAATCGATTAATAAGGAGGCACTACTGTGGAACTGTATAAACTTACGGCACACGAGCTGCACGACAAGCTCGTTAATAAAGAAGTCAGCTCCGTCGAGCTCACGAATGCTCTGTATGAGCGTATCGACGCAGTTGAAGATAAGGTTAATGCCTATGTAACTCTGGATAAAGAAAATGCTCTGGCACAGGCTGCTAAGGTTGATGCAAAAATCGCTGCAGGCGAAGCTATCGCTCCGTTGGCAGGTGTTCCGGGCGCTATTAAAGATAATATCTGCACTAAGGGCCTCTTGACTACCTGCTCCTCTAAAATGCTGAGCAATGTAGTGCCCATTTATGATGCGCATGTTATTAAAAATCTGCGTGCTGATGAAACTGTTTTCCTCGGCAAGACCAATATGGACGAATTTGCTATGGGCTCCACCACGAAGACCTCCTTCTATGGCCCGACCCATAACCCCTGGAACCTGGACCGTGTACCCGGTGGCTCCTCCGGTGGTAGTGCTGCTGCTATCGCTGCAGGCGAAGCTATCTGGACTCTGGGCTCCGATACCGGCGGCTCCATCCGTCAACCGGCTTCCTTCAATGGCTGTGTAGGTATTAAACCGACCTATGGCCGTGTATCCCGTTATGGCTGCGTAGCCTTCGCATCCTCCCTGGATCAAATTGGACCTATCACCCGCGACGTAACCGACGCTGCGCTGGTGCTGAACACTATCTGCGGCAAGGATGAGATGGACTCCACCTCTCTGGATGTAGAGGTGCCCGACTTCACTAAAGCTCTGCGCCAGGACGTAAAAGGTCTGCGCATCGGCCTGCCGAAGGAATATTTCGGCGAAGGCATTGACCCGGAAGTAAAGGCTGAAATTATGAAGGCTGTGAAGAAGTATGAAGAGCTGGGTGCTGAAATCGTAGAGGTATCCCTGCCCCATACTGAATATGCAGTAATCACCTATTATATCATTGCTCCGGCAGAAGCATCTGCAAACCTGGCTCGCTATGACGGCGTACGCTATGGCTATCGCAATCTGAATGCTACCTCCGCTCCGGAGATGACCACCACGAGCCGTACTGAGGGCTTCGGTCTCGAGGTACGCCGCCGTATCATGCTGGGTACCTATGTACTGTCTAGCGGCTACTATGATGCATACTACAACAAGGCTATGCAAGTACGTACCTTGATTCGCCGCGACTTCGAGGCTGCCTTCGAAAAATGCGACGTGCTGCTGACCCCGACCTCTCCTGTACCCGCTTATGGTATTGGCGACCAAATGGATCCGCTGACCGTGTACATGCTGGACGTAACTACCATCCCTGTAAACATGGCTGGTCTGCCCGGTATCTCCATCCCCTGCGGCTTCGCAAAGGACGGTATGCCCATTGGTATGCAATTAATCGGCAAGGTACTGGACGAAGAAACCATTCTGCGTGCTGCTTATACCTTTGAACAAGCAACTGAATATCATAAAGTATTCGCACCGCTGGGAGGTAACAAATAATGACTAGATATATTACCGTTATCGGCCTGGAGGTCCATGCCGAGCTGAAAACTAAAACTAAAGCATTCTGCAGCTGCTCCACTGAGTTCGGCAGCACTCCGAATACCCATGTTTGCCCCGTTTGCCTGGGCATGCCCGGTGCTTTGCCCGTGCTGAATAAGCAGGTTGTTGACTTCGCTATTAAAGCAGGTCTGGCACTGAACTGCGATATTCAAAAATACAATAAATTTGACCGTAAAAACTATTTCTATCCTGACCTGTCCAAAAACTATCAGATTTCCCAATTTGATAAACCCATTTGCCTGGGCGGTCATATCGACATCGTGGTAGATGGCGAGCACAAACGCATCGGCATCACCCGTATCCACATGGAAGAGGATGCTGGCAAGCTGAACCATAGCGGCGCTACCATTTCCACCTCCGACTCCTCCGCAGTTGACTACAACCGCGCTGGCGTACCCCTGATTGAAATCGTTTCTGAGCCTGATATGCGTAGTGCTGCTGAAGCACGCGCTTACATGGAAAATCTGAAGGCTATTCTGGAATATACCGATGTTTGCGACTGCAAGATGCAGGAAGGTAGCCTGCGTTGCGATGCGAATATCTCCATTATGCCCGAGGGTGCTAAGGAATTTGGTACTCGTGCCGAGATTAAAAACCTGAACTCCTTCCGTGCTCTGGAACGTGCTATTAACTACGAAGTAGAGCGTCAAAAAGAGATTCTCGAGGATGGCGGTCACGTTGTCCAAGAAACTCGTACCTGGGACGAGGGCAATGGCGTAACCCTGTCCATGCGCTCTAAAGAGGAAGCTCATGACTATCGTTATTTCCCCGAACCCGACTTGGTTCCGGTTCAGCTGGATGATGCTTGGATTGAGCGCATTCGCGAGACTCTGCCCGAACTGCCGGCACAACGCCAGGCACGCCTGATGAGCGAGCACGGTCTGCCCGAATACGATGCTTCTCAAATCGTTTCTACTAAGGCTATGGCTGAATACTTTGATGAAGCTGTGAAGACTGCTAAAGACAGCAAGGGCGTTTCCAACTGGCTGCTGGGCGATGTTTCTGCATATATGAATAATGAGGGCATCACCATTAGCGAGTTCAAGGTAACCCCTGCACATCTGGCAGAGCTTGTTAACCTGATTAAAGACGGCGTGCTCTCCAGCAAGCTGGCTAAGAAGGTATTCTCTGAGATGGTAAAGGCTGACGAGGCTCCGAAGGCTCTGGTTAAGAAGCTGGGCCTGGAGCAGGTAAGTGACGAGGGCGCTATCCTGAAGCTGGTTGAAGAGACTCTTGCTGAAAATCCGCAATCCGTAGCTGACTATAAGGCTGGCAAGGATAAGGCTATTGGCTTCTTGGTTGGCCAAATCATGAAGAAGTCCAAAGGCAAGGCTAACCCGGGGATGGTTACTAAGATGCTCAAAGAAAAAATGGCTTAACGAGAAAGCGCTATAAGCACCGTTATGCTTCACAATTTTTCGTCGACGTATTTCTAATACGCCTTCCTCAAAATTGCTCGCCTTCCGGTACTTCTACCGCTTTCTTAGAAGAAATTTTTCTGAACAGCCGCTAGAAAGCAAGGCGCTTCTAACGCTTTCTTGAAAGTATAGTAAAAGTATAGTATTAGAAACAATGCTCCCCCGAGGATAAGCTTGGGGGAGCTTTTGTTCTAAAATTTTTCATAAATAATATACATAATACAAGAGCTTTGAGTGGTGTGTATCATTGCGAAATAAGCTCAGCTGTGCTATTATATTATGAGTAAAAGAAGCATGTTAATTTTATGGTGAAGCTGGTAGCTGAAAGCGAGGCGAGCAGATGGCTGATTATGTTGTTGGTGGCGTGTTGGTGCTGCTCTTCGTGCTGGCGGCACGCAGCTATTTTGGTAGAAAGTTTCGCGGGAACGGTTGCGGCTGTGGCTGCAGTACCTGTCCTCACGCTACTAAATGTGGTAAAAAATAAAGTGAGCATGCTTTGTGCAATGCAAATGCTGGGCTTTAGCTTGGCTGCTTGCGTAAGCGTAGCTTTTTAGCTTACCGAGGTTCAGGTAGAAGTTGGGAGGTCTCTAGGGTGCATATTCAACGTGGTGCGTGGGCGGAAATCAATCTTGATGCTATAGCTCACAATGTACAAATGGCGAAGGCCAATTTGAAGCCGACGACGAAGCTGTGCGCCGTAGTTAAAGCTGATGCCTATGGGCATGGTGCGGTGCGTGTGGCTCAGGAGGCTGCGCGCAACGGGGCGGACTTCTTTGCAGTAGCGCTTTTGCAGGAGGGTGTGAAGCTGCGGGATGCGGGCATTGATCAGCCCATTCTGGTGCTGGGATCCCTGCTTCCTGAGGTTGCCGATATCTGCGTGCGCTATAATATAAGCCATGCAGTTTTCGACGAGGAGAGGCTTTATGCTTTGAACGAAGCGGCACTGCGTCAGCATACGAAGGCCAAGATCCATATTAAGGTGGATACTGGTATGCATCGCATTGGTGTGCATGTACGCGATGCGGGTAAATTTGCTAAGCTGGCAGCATCATTGCCAGGTATTGAAATCGAGGGTGTTTTCTCGCATTTTGCTACCGCGGATGCTGATGATAAGCAGTATGCGGCCTACCAATTCGGACGATTTCAGGAAGCGTTGCGCCTTATTGAGGCGGAGGGAGTGCATATTCCTTTGCGTCATATTGCCAATAGTGCAGCGTTGACGGAGCTAGAGGAGTATCAGCTGGACATGGTGCGTCAAGGTATTACCCTCTATGGACTTCATCCTGCGCACATGATAGATTGCTATAAGGGCTTTGAGCCTGTGATGACAGTGAAGACGCAGGTTTCTTTTGTGAAAACACTGCCTGCCGGTGAGACCATCGGCTATGGCAGAACCTTTACTACTGAGCGCAGTAGTGTGATAGCTACAGTTCCCATTGGCTATGCGGATGGCGTGAGCCGGCGTCTGTCCAATCGGGGCTATATGATAGTCAATGGTCAGCACGCTCCCATTGTGGGCAAGGTGTGTATGGACCAGGTTATGCTGGACGTGACCGATATTCCCGATGTTCATGTGGGTAGTGAGGTCATTGTTTTCGGCGGTCATGAGCTTCCTATGGAGCTGGTGGCTGAATGGGCGGACACAATTTGCTATGAAATTATTTGCAATGTGAGCCCCCGCGTGCCGCGTGAATATGTGCGTGGCAATTAAATTATTACGCTTTCCCTTATTTTATGGCTGCCGGAGGACAAGTCCAAAGGCAGTCCTTTTTTCTTATTTGAGTAAAAATAAAACGCACTCGCGTTCCGCTAGCTTAGCGTAACAGGAGTGCGTTATTTTTTAGTTCTTCCAGGGTACGGCTTTGCGCTCGCACCATTGTAGGAGCAGGTTGAAGATGAGACCTAGGAGTGAAAGCACGATGACGCCGGCCATGAGGCGGTCCGTGATCATTAAATCACCATAGTGCAGGATTAGTGCGCCAATGCCCTCTTGGGCTGCAATCATTTCGGCAGCGACGAGCAGCAGGAGCGAGGTGCCAGCAGCAAGACGCAGACCTGCGAAAATCATGGGCATAGCGTTGGGGAGCACGACACTTTTCATCGTCTGCCACCAGTTCGCATTGAAGCTTACGGCTACCTTGATGAGCAGGGGGTCGACATTTTTGACACCGCTATAGGTATTCATAGCCACGGGGAAGAAGACGCCCATGGCAATAATCGTTACTTTAGAGAGCTCGCCTATGCCCAGCCAAAGGATGAAGAGGGGCAGCAGAGCGATTTTCGGAATGGGATAGAGAGCGTTGACAATGGGGTTACCGATTTTGTCCGCGAGGGCGGAGGTGCCCGTCACGAGGCCCACAGCAAGGCCAATCAGGCTGCCTACAGCAAAGCCTAAGAGAATACGATAGAGGCTGGCTGCAAGGCTGACACCAATTTCGCCATCGCCAATCATCGTGAAGAGGGAGGCGACAATTTGGCTTGGTGCCGGGAGGAAGAGGGAGGAGACGAAGCCTGCACGGCAGATGCCCTCCCACACAATTAAAACGCAGATGATAGAGACGACACTGACCCAATGCGGATAGCTTTTTTGCCAGTGAGTCATGCGATTACGTACGAGATATTCAGTGTTTTTCGCCATTAGCCTTCCACCTCCATTAATGCTGCACGCGCATCCTTAGAGATGTGCTCCCAAATAATACGGATAAATTCAGCAATTTCCTCCGCATGCTCGGGCTTATCGCGGTCAGCACGAGGGATGTTGATGCTTAAAATTTTATTAACCTTACCGGGGCGACGGCTGAGCAGGACTACTCTGTCGGCTAGCATCACGGCCTCTTGAATGTTATGAGTTACGTAAAGCGTGGTGAGACGCGTCTTTTCCCAGAGCGTAACGAGCTCCTCCTGCATAATGGTGCGAGTTTGCGCGTCGAGAGCGCTGAAGGGCTCGTCCATCAGGAGCAGGTCGGGCTCAATCGCGAGGGCGCGGGCGATGCCTACGCGCTGGCGCATGCCGCCGCTGAGCTGATGGGGGAAGGAGGTCTCGAAGCCCTTGAGGCCTACGAGCTCGATATAGTGCTTAATACGCTCTTCACGTTCGGCTGTGGGCATGCCAGCGGTCTCGAGACCAAAGGCAATATTATCATGCACATTGCGCCAGGGGAAAAGCCCCGTCTCCTGAAAGACGATGCTCATGCGGGGATCGTAGCCCGCCTCCATCTCGGTGAATTTGACAGTGCCGCTCGTGGGCTCGAGAAGCCCCGACGCGATGTTTAACAGTGTGGATTTGCCACAGCCAGAGGGCCCTACCAATGCTACAAATTCTTCCTCATTAATGCTCAGATTAATATCCTGCAAAACGGGAAGCACTTTGCCATGGCTGGTGGTAAAATCCTTGCAGATTTTATCAATGACTAATTTCATAAATCTTTATACCTCCATACTACCTTTATGCTAAGAGTATTTGCTTATATTTAGGCCAAAATGTCCAATTTTCTCAGCAGCTACTGCTTTATTAATAATAAAATAAGGAGCTTGTTTTACTATTAATAAAGCAGGGAGGATTGCTCCACCCCTGCTTTTGTGAAAGACGAAATTATTTTACAGCTGCTTCCTGGAAGGAGGTAATAGCTACGTCCTTCGCCTCCAGCTTGCCGGAGATCATTTTGTTAGCAGTGTACCATTTAATTTGGGTTTCGATATCGGAAGCGAGCAGCTGACCGTTTTTGTCAATGTAGGGCAGACCTGCTTTAATATCAGCAGCGGGAGCCTTAACATATTTGGAAACGATATTGACAACCTCTTCCAGCTTTTTCGCATCCTTTTTCTCGACAGCTGCTTCATAATAGTAGTTGCATGCCTTCACATATGCCTTCATAAAGCGGGTAGCTGCGTCCTTGTTTTTCATGAACTCAGGAGAGTAGAAAATAGCGGAGGTTTGATAAGGAATCAAATCGCCAACTTGGACAACCAGCTTGCCGTAGCCAGCTTTTTGTACCTTGGTGATGTTGGGCTCGTTGAGAATGCAACCGTCGATTTGCTTGCTTTCCAGAGCTGCCATAACAGCGCTCAGCTTGCCCAGCGGTACTACTTCAACATCAGCGAGGCTCATGCCCTGGGTTTCCAGCATACGACCGAGCATATATTGGAAGGTGGAGCCTTTTTGGGTAATACCAATGCGTTTGCCTTTGATATCTTTCAGGGATTTTACGCCTTTGTTGTAGTTATCGGTAGTAACGAGGAGTGCGGAGGAGGAATAGCCCTTCTGCTCACGACCCTTATCAGCTACGATGCCCAGCTTTTGGCCATTAGCAGCCATGTTGTAGAGGCTGGCAGTAATGCCGGTAGCACCTACATTGATCTTAGAGGAAGCAGTGGAAACTGCAATTGGATGGGCTGCGTCGAACCATTGGGGTTCGATTTCGATGGCTTCATCTGCGAAGAAGCCCTTATCCATGGCAATAAAGAGCGGTGCGCTACTGGTCAGACGGAGCATGCCCAGGCTTACCTTAACCTTTTCCTTCGGAGCTGCTTTTTTGGCGTCGTTGCCACCGCAACCAGCCATGACAAGCATCATGCACATGGCCATTAATAATGCTATAATTTTTCTCATATAAATACTTCCCTTCTCCCATGCTACTGAGATAGAATATACGTAATTATTGTACACTATTTACTGTAAAAAAGCATTAGCATCAAGAAAAATTTTGCTTAAATATGAGCATTTTGTAAAAAAATGTCTGCTTTGTTACATTATTGGCTCAATAATGATATAATGTAGTAAACAGTTTATGCTTATGCATAGCTTTAGCTTGCAGAAAGGATGTGTCCTAGTGAAAAGCTCACAAGGCTTATGGAAGATAAAATTAGTAACAGCTAGTTGCGCCTGCGCTTTTGGGATGCTTATGCCGCTGGCAGTAGAGGCGTCTGACTTGTTGCTGGCAAGTACTAGCATAAAGCAGGAAGCGGGGCAAATGACGGTTGAGCTCTGGGGTGATAGGCTGCCAAGCGGGTATTTGGAGGACCTTTTAGTGGTACTGAAAAATGAGCAGGGAAAGCTGGTGACTGCCTATGCGCCCAGTATTAAGGGTGGGTATAATCCTACACTGCGTGCGGTAAAGCTTAAGCCTAGGTTCGCGGACAAGGAACAGAAGAATGAACAGCTTATGCTGAGTGTAGCTCAGGGTGATTGGCGGGCAGCAAGCGAGTTTCGTGTGTTAGATTTTAGCGATGGCAAAAAGATCGAGGAAATTTTTAGCTCTGCAGATAATATGGGGCTCGTAACTAAAGCCCAAATAAAGGATGCTAAGCTTGAGGTTACACTAAAAGATGGACAAAATAGTGCAACGAACTTGCCTGAAGAATTTGTCAAGGAGAAGCCCTTGGGGCGGCTTTATTATGGTGGTCTGTATGCTTTGACGCCGCATGATGTGGATGGCGATGGTCAGGAGGAGCTGTTTGGTACCCAGCAGCTAGTGATGGGCAAGCAGAATGTGGCTGATGTGGGCGCAGTTTGGCGCTTACAGGAGGATGGTAGCTGGAAAAACAGTGCCTTTACTATTATGACGGTAACGCCCACGCCCGCAAGTAATACTGTGAATGATGGCTGTAGTATCGTCGGCGCTGCGGGTAAGCTAGGCGAAATTCTGCCTCGCCGCATAGTTGTGCCTGGCGGAGAAGCCACCTATCCGATTTTCGTTAGTGAAAGGGTGGAGCTGCAGAACGATGTCAATAAGCTTTTGGCGGAGGAATGTAGCGAATACTTGGAGCGCTTTTATAAGGGGCAAGCAGATATGGCCTTTAAGGTCATGAATAAGGATGAACGAATTTTGTCCATCCAGCTCATCAGTGGCAAAACGAGCTTTATTCATCATCATATTAACTTAGATCCAGCAACAGGACAAAAAATTGGCTTAGAAAAAGTTTTAAATACTAAGGATAAGGATTTACTGCCGCTTTTGCGTTTGCTTTGCACAAATAAAAATATTGTTTTAGAAGAAAAATTGCCAGCAGAATGGTATATTGAGGGCAAAAACCTCTTTTTAATGCAGCGAATTTGTGGCAAGGATGAGGTCGCAGGCTTCGATTTGGGCAATTTGCATAAATTCCTGTTGGATAAAAAATGGTTAAAAACTGACTGGTCAGTCAGCAAATAATGAAAAACGCAGAAAAAAGAAGAAAATAAGAGTATATGAGCTCTAATTTCGTTAAATCGCGTTTGCTTTATTTTGCTCATTCCAGTATAATAGTCTTATTCTGAAACTGGGTCATAGTCTATTTATATATAATTGATGATAGTTTCTGAGTTAAGTGAGTGAGATAACGAAGGAGGTTATTCTATGTTTAGTTTGATACGCTCCAGCCGTGCTAAAAAGGCTGTAGCTGCGGCATTGGCAGCTACCTTCATCATGGCTGCGGCAGGCTGCGCTAAGCAGGGTCAACAGCAGGGCTCTCAAGCAACTCTGGTTAAGACCATGCAGGTTATTAAGCGCGATACTCCCATTGTGTATGATTACACTGGCTTCGTCCAAGCTCAACAGGAGATGGATTTGAAGGCTCAGGTTAGTGGTCAAATCATGGGCAAATATTTTAAAGGTGGCGAGACTGTTACCGCTGGTCAAAAGCTGTACACCATTGATACTCGTACCTACAAGGCTAATGTGCTCAATGCACAGGCAGGTGTAGCTAATGCGCGCGCTGCTCTTGCTGTAGCTGCTCTTGACGCTGAGCGCTATACTAAGCTGTATGAACAGCATGCAATTTCTAAGCAGGTGCTCGATAATGCGCTGATGCAACGTGACCAGGCTCAGGCTGCAGTAAATGCTCAGGAAGCACTGCTCGAAAACGCACAAATCGCTATGACCGATACTACGGTAGTAGCACCCTTCACCGGTCGCATTGACACCAATGCGGTAGAGGTAGGTAACTATGTAACTGCAGGTCAGACCTCTTTGGTAAAAATTTCTAATACCGACCCCGTTTATGTTCAATTTACTATGGCTGAGCCCGAGTACCTGAAGCTCTCTGCTTCTAAGGATACAAATGGCGCTGCTGCTCTGGACAATCTGACGGCAGTCCTCTCCGATGGCTCTACCTACGACCTGAAGGGCAGAATCGCCGAGGTTAACCGTGGTATTAACGATAACACCGGTACCTTGACCATTAAGGCTCTCTTCAATAACCCTGTTCGTCGTCTGTTGCCCGGTATGTTTGCTCATATTCAAGCAACCGCTGGTGTACAACAAAATGCACTCTTGATTCCGAAGCGCGCCGTAACCGAGCTGCTGTATAAAAAATTCGTTTATGCTGTAGGCTCCGACAATAAGGTTACCATGAAGGAAGTAACTCTTGGTCCTAGCGTAGGTCGCTTCTATATGGTAGAAAGTGGCCTGAATGGTGACGAAAATCTTGTAGTAGAAGGTACCTCTAAGGTTAAACAGGGTGCTGAGGTTAAGGCACAGCCCATGACCGAGGCCGACCTCGATACTACCGAAAAACAAGAACAAAAATAAGGAGGTAAGCTAAGTGGCACGTTTCTTTATTGATCGTCCCGTATTTGCAATCGTACTGGCGATCCTCATCACCTTACTGGGTACACTTG
>JAXEPX010000010.1:0-4872 GCA_034117325.1 Phascolarctobacterium sp.
GGACATATGAGTGGACTAGCAGTAAGTACTGGTCAGCAGGTCATCAAGGGTGAAATTATCGGCTTTGTCGGTAGCAGTGGCTATAGTACAGGGCCGCATTTACATTATGAGGTAATAGTGGACGGTCAAAATGTGGACCCGTTCTACGTTTTGAAAAGCACGAAATAAGAATAAACAAAGCCACGAGCTCGGAGATGCATTCTCTTAGCTCGTGGCTTTTTGTGTGCCTGCACTCTAAAGGCATCAGAGCAGGCGTTTTATTAAATTGTCAGGAGTAATAAAAGTTAAGCTTATTCGTTAACCTTGTACCAGAAGGGGCGCAGGAAGTGCAGATAGCATTCTTCATCAGCATTAGGACCGGGGTCGCGACGGCCGATTTGAACACGCACTTCTTGGTCGCCAATCTTCACAAGATAGTCGACGATTTCGCCTAGGAAGGCTTTACGGATAACGTAACCGCGCACGCCGTTGGGGTCGCCGGCAGTGGTGAAGCGAATTTCAGTCGGGCGGCTGGCCAGATTGAACATTTCCTCACCCTTCATGCGGTCGGGGACGATAAGGCCGCTGGGGAGCTTATGCTCGGAGCCTTTAATGAATGCGTCATGACCCTTCCAGATGACGTCAGTAAAGCTGGAAACGCCGATAAAGCTGAAGACGAACTTATTCTTGGGATTATTATAAACATCCAAGGGAGAGTCAATCTGCTGCATAACGCCGAGCTTCATAACGAGGATGCGGTCGGAGAGAGCCATGGCTTCGGATTGGTCATGAGTTACGTAAATGATGGAGAAGCCATATTTACGCTGCAAATCCTTAATCTCGAAGCGCATTTCCTCACGCAGATGCGGATCCAGGCTGGAGAGGGGCTCGTCGAGCAGCATTACGTCTGGATTAATAGCGAGCGCACGCGCGAGCGCCACACGCTGCTTGCCGCCGCCGGAGAGGTCGGCTGGGCTGTCATTAGCGGATTTAAGTAGGTTAGTCGCGGTGAGAGCGTCCTTTGTGCGTTGCTCGATTTCTGCGTTAGGCAGCTTGCGCAAGCGCAGAGGGAAGGCTACGTTTTCATAGACGCTCATGTGCGGCCATACGGCGAAGGCTTGGAAAACCATGCCGAAATTACGGTTTTCAGGGGGAGTATAGTGATGCTTAGCAGGGGAGGAGAGCAGGCGGTCGCCAACCCAGACCTCACCATCGGACAAATCCTCAAAGCCAGCAACCATACGCAGGGTAGTGGTTTTGCCGCAGCCGGAGGGACCCAGCATGGAGAAGCATTCGCCCTTACCGATTTCGATATTCAGATTATCGACCGCGGTAACATCACCGAATCTTTTTGTAACATTAACTAAGCGGATGTAGGACATGACGATTACTCACTCGCTTTCTTGGTAAGATGATTGATGAGCATTTGACCAAGAACAATGATGATCAATGCGATACCTGCTAAAGCAGTGGACATTACGGTTTCGCCATCCTCGTTCAGAGTGTAGATGGCTACGCCGATAGTTCTCGTAGTAGGAGCATACAGCATGATGGATACAGTCAGCTCACGCAGGGCGGGCAGGAAGATCAGGAAGAACGCGCTGACCATACCGGGGCGCACCAGCGGGATAACGATATCCTTCAGGGATTGCCACATGCTAGCGCCGCAGGAGCGAGATGCTTCCATCAGGGAGTCATGTACCTGCTCGAGAGCTGCGGAGTTAGCCTTCAGGGAGAAGGCCATGTAGCGAGCAATGTAGGATACGAGAATGATCCAAACTGTGTTGTAAATATTGATGCCAAATTGACCGGACCAAGCCAGGATTACGCCGAGAGCGATAACGGAGCCGGGAACGGAGAACGGCAGCATGCCGAGGAACTCGAGGATGCCCTTGCCGCGCACCTTCATCTTTACGATAACGTAGGAAATCATAACGCCGGCGAACATGGTAATGAACGCAGCTGCCAGACCCAAGGTTACGGAGTTGAAAATCGCGTCGCGGGTGACATCATATTCAAAGAGAATGTACTTATAGTTATCGAGGGAGAGATTATCCCAGGTCAGCGGCAGGCCGTAGGTTTCTACACCGCCTACCATGAAGATAACTATGGTCGGCAGGACGATGGTGAAGCCGATATAAGCCAGGCAGAAGAAGAGCAGCGGGTAACGCAGACCGCGCAGCTTCAGCTCCATCGGGCGGAAGCTCTTACCACCGATGATTTGGTAATGGCCCTTGCTGAGTACCTTTTGTTGAGCCCAGATGATGCAGGCTGCAGAGACAATCAGCACGGTTGCCAGTACGGTACCAGTACGAATAGAGGCGAAGGAGCCTGCAGATTCGTGAATCTTTTCGTAAATAAGGGTCGGGATATTGTAGATACCCTGCTCAATACCAAGCACTGCAACGGTACCAAAGTGAGCCATGGAGTACAGCATGATGAGCAGCGCACCGCTCATGATGGAGGGCATAACTAGCGGAATGGTAATCTTGCGAGTGATGGTAAAGAGGCCGGCGCCACTGATACGCGCGGATTCCTCCAGAGTGGGGTCCATACGCTCGAGCGCACCGCAAACCTGAATGAAAACGAAGGGGAAGAGGTACATAACCTCTACGCAGCTGATACCGTAGTAGGTATAGATGTCGAAGAGGGGTTCAGTAGTGTTAAAGGTGGCCATGAACCACTTATTGATATAGCCTGCGTGGGGACTGAGCAACATTTTCCATGCCAAAGCACCGATGAACGAGGGGAGCATAAAGGGAACAAGGAAAAGGCTCTTCATGAAGGTCTTGTACGGCAGATCCGTACGTGTTACCAGCCAAGCGAAGAAGGTACCTACGATAGTGGAGCCAATCGTCGTCATGCTGGCGATGATGAGGGAGTTAATGAGTGCCTGGAAGGTTTCGGGCTCGGTGAGCACATTATAGAAGTCCACGCTATTGAATTTGCCATCTACGAAGAAGGCATTGAAGAGAATCAAAAGCACGGGCCAAGCTACGAAAATTACCAGAATAGCGATAGAGATGAAGAGAATGACCTGAGCAATGCCGAAGCCACTGTCTTTTTTAATAGTGCCGCTAGCCATTATTCTTCCACCTCCTTCAATTGTTCTGCGTCAAACCAGTGTAAGGCTTTGAAGGAGATGTAGCATTCCTCGCCTTCCTTGAACATGAGGTCATTGTTAATTGCTGTATGGGTTTCGATTTCTGTGCGCAGGGATTCGCCGTCTACGTCGATAGCATAGTCCATGGTAGCGCCGAGGAAGTTAGCACGGCGGATAATACCCTTTAAACCGGGGCCCTGACGCTTGATTTCCACGTCAGAGGGACGGAAGCCTGCAACCCAGGCTGAAGCCTTGCCCGTGGGGCCTTCCCAGGGAATTTCCTGGCTGCCGGTACCAACATAGAATTTGCCGCCTTTTTCAGCAACATGAACAAAGTTGGCAATACCCATGAATTTGAATACGAAGAGGTCAGCTGGCTTTTCAAAAATTTCGTAGGGGTCACCGATTTGACGGATATTACCCTGAGCATCCATAATAGCCAGACGGTCACTGATAGCCAATGCTACCTCCTGGTCATGAGTTACGAAGAGAACCGTAATGCCAAATTTGCGCTGCAGTGCTTTGATTTCAAAGCGCATTTCTTCGCGCAGATTAGCGTCTAGGTTGGACAGGGGTTCGTCGAGCAGCATGACGCTCGGGTCAGCGACGAGAGCGCGGGCCAGCGCAACGCGCTGCTGTTGGCCGCCGGAAAGCTCGGACGGCAGACGCTTATCGAGCCCCTTCATGCCGACTACGTCAATCATGCGCATAACGAGCTCGTTAATTTCTTCCTTGGGGCGCTTTTCCATCTTCAGCGGATAAGCGATGTTTTCAAATACGGTCATATGGGGCCATACAGCGTAGTCCTGGAATACAATACCCAAGCCACGACGCTCGGGAGGGATGTATTCGCCGGTGCTGCTGTCTGCAACTACGGTGTCATCAATGACGATTTTGCCTGCATCGGGTACTTCGTGACCTGCAATCAGGCGGATGAGGACGGTTTTGCCGCAGCCAGAGGGTCCCAAAAGGGTGAAGCATTCACCTTTTTTGATGGCGATATCGAGGTTTTGTAAAACTTGGTGTTTGCCATAGCCTTTGGCTACACCTTCGACCCTGATAATATCTTCCATTGAGGCTACCTCCTGATAAAAATTTGGATGAATCACGCGAAAATACGCACTATTATCATAATGTCAAAATAGGCAGAACGGAGAAAAACCGTTCTGCCTTGTTTTGCGCAAGCAAAGCTATAATTGTTTACAAATTATTTTTTAACTTGCATCAGCTCAGAGAATTCTTTAACAGTCTTTTCTTTGCTGTCGATGATATCGAGATAGTTAACTTTGATACCCTTCTTCAGAGCTTCTTTCGGGGAAGGCAGTTGGAATTTAGGATCAATCTTAACGTCTTCACGAACGGGGATGGTGCCTTGGTTAGCTACCAATTGTTGTGCTTCAGCGCCCAGCAGGTAGTCAACAAATTTTTGAGCAGCGTCCAGTTTCTTGGTATCCTTGAAAATAGCTACCGGGGAAGGTACTACTAAGAGTTCAGGCGGATAGCACATTTTAATATGAGCGCCTTTAGCAATCTTAGCGTTGGTGATATAGTCAACAGCCAGGGATGCAGCCAGCTCGCCAGAAGCAGTATCGTCGATAACTTGACCGGAGCCTTTACCTACGCGAGCGCCATTAGCCTTCAGCTCTTTGAAGAAGTCAGGGCCAAATTGTTTTTGCAGCAGAGCGATGGACATGTAAGCGGTACCGGAGAGAGCCGGGTTAGCAACTGCGAAGCCATTTTTAAATTCAGGTTTCTTCAGGTCAGCCCATTGGGTCGGAGCGGTTTTAACC
>JAXEPX010000011.1:0-5411 GCA_034117325.1 Phascolarctobacterium sp.
TAGCTTATAAATAGAGGCCATCTTTCACAGCTCTCTCATGCGAGAAAGCTGTCACATTCGGTATTAGCACCCCTTTCGGAATGTTGTCCCCAACTAAAGGGCAGGTTGCCTACGCGTTACTCACCCGTTCGCCACTAAGAAAGTTCAACACTGAAATCCCCAATCAGGGAACCCCCTCGCATGTGTTGCATACTATAAAACGCGTGGTGAAAACTTCGTTTTCACCGCTTGGCGTCCCCACTGATGAATCTCAGTGTTGAACTTTCTCCGTTCGACTTGCATGTGTTAGGCATGCCGCCAGCGTTCGTCCTGAGCCAGGATCAAACTCTCCAAAAAACTTTATTTTTTGAAGAACTAATCTAGCTCTTATTATTAAAAGAAATTAATTTGACTTGGTCTCGCGTTCGTAGAACGCTCGACCCGCACATTCGCTTTTTAATAGGTTCAATGTTCAGTTTTGAAGGTTCAATTGTCTAGCGACTTTAGCATTTGCTGCCGTATCGCGTCGACTTGTATATGATACCACGGAGCGCACCTAATGTCAACACCTTTTTCGTAACTTTTTTAACAAAATTAGTACAAACACTAGGCTCCGTTGCATTATGAAGCATTATGTATACACGGTTTAGAGGCTCTTAAAATTCTATAGAAAGACTAGCAATTAGCTTATCAGCAAGGCGAACTTTGAGATTTTAGCGAATAATGGAGTCGCATCCAAGAAGCAAATCCGTAGGACGATGCTGATTGGATAATGCGACCCATGCAATAGGAGCCCAAGAAGCGAGCTCGCAGAGCGATGGTGATTGGCTTGCCCCGAACCGCTGTTGCTGGAACAATAGAAATCGATGTGAGCCGCTGATAACTAATTGCGGATTTCTTATAATTTCTTCTATATAAAGATAAGTAAATCCCCCTCATTGCGAGGGGGATTTACTTATGCAGCTTTATTTCTCATACGTGAAGTTGTTGATATGGGGACGCAGATCCTCGCCCTGTTGCGCCTCGGCAGAGAGCACAGCCTGCACCAGAATTGCATTCTCCAAGCGTTTTCTTTGCAGCTTACAGCCATACTCATACGGCTTCGTAATATCGCCATTGATTAAGTCTGCATTCGCATGACAGCCACCGCTGCAGAAGAAACGAGCCCAGCACTCACGGCACTCCGGCTTCGTCATAACATGCGTATGGCGGAACTTCTGTACCAGCTCCGGCTTCACCACACCTGTCTCCAAGGTGCCCAGTTTATACTGCTCGCGACCTACGAATTGGTGACAAGGATAAATATCGCCATCAGCCGTAATCGCAAAATACTCATGACCTGCGCCACAGCCAGCCAAACGCTTAGCCACGCAAGGACCATTATCTAGCGCTACGTTGAAATGGAAGAAGTCAAAGGGATCTCCCTCACGACGACGCTCCAGATATGCGCGTGCCAGCTTATCATACTCATCAAAAATCACCGGCAGGTCTTCCTCGGTCAATACCCAAGGCTCGCTAATGCCAACTACAGGCTCCACGCTGATTTCCTTGCCCACCTTCGTCATATCCAGCACATCCTCGCAAAAATGGGTGCTGAAATGGGTATAGGTGCCACGCAGATAGTAGTTTTTACCCTCGCGGCTTTCAATAACCTTTTTGAATCCACGTACTGCTGCATCATAGCTACCGCTCTTATTCGGGAAAGGACGCATAGCATCATGAGTTTCCTTCTTGCCATCGAGGCTCAGCACCAGCATTACGCGGTTATCATTCATAAATTTAATATTCTCATCGTTCAAAAGAGTGCCATTCGTGGTCAGAGTCAACTTAATATTTTTACCAGTCTCCTGCTCGCGACGACGTACATAATTAACGATGTGCACTACAACATCCCAGTTCATCAAGGGCTCGCCACCGAAAAGGTCCAGCTCCAGATTATGGCGCTTCTTGCTGCCCTCAATCGCAAATTCAACAGCCTTCTCAGCAGTTTCCTTGCTCATCAGTTGACGGCAGCCACCGAAAGAGCCAGTATCAGCAAAGCAATAACCACAGCGCAGATTGCAATCATGAGTTACCAGGAGGCACAGAGACTTTACAATCGGCTTCTCCGCGAAGGTCGGAGGAACTTCAAAAGCAGGGCTAAAGAGCAAGCCCTCATCTTGAAGACCATGCATCTCCTCCAAAGCATCGCGCAGGTCCTCTTCGCTATATTTATCCTTCAGAGCGGCTACAGCCTCCTCATCATTGCTACCGTTATAAACATCTAATAAATCGTAAATAACCTCGTCCACCAGATGCACGGCACCGCTATTAACATCAAGCACTGCCATGTTATCATCAAGACGCATTTTATGAATTAGCATGAACTTCAACCTTTCTTTATGCAAAATTTAATCATAAATTATATTATAGCATCTATGTATCTAATCCTCAACATCTTTTTGTAGAAGCTTATCTCATATATGTATTTCTAGGATAAACTCTCTACCAGCATCACTTGACCAGGCTTTTTATAAAAACAAAAAAGCACTTCCCCGATTTAAATAGAGGAAGTGCTCTTCAATAATTATTTTGTAATCAGCTCAATCAGCTTCAGTGTCATCAAGCAACTCTTTTCTACTGCATCCATGGGCATGAATTCCGCATAAGAATGGAAATTATGTGCGCCAGTGAAGTAGTTAGGAGTGGGAATACCCTTCGTGGAAATGAAGGAGCCATCCGTGCCACCACGCATAGCAATATCCTTAGGAGTGATGCCAAGCTCGCGCATAGCCTCGAAAATATGCTCCACGCATTGACGGTTATCATCATTCAGCGCGTCCGCAATATTGCCATAAACATCAACAATGGAGAGCTCCACGCCAGCCTTCGGATTCTTAGCCTTCACATAGTTCACTGCGTCCGCGATAAACTTCTTGCGTGCTTCGTACATCACCTTGGAATGGTCGCGAATCTTCAGGTTAAGTACAGCCTCAGAAACATTGGTCTGCATGGATTCTACCCAAATAAAGCCTTCGGTGCCCTCAGTATGCTCCGGGGTCTGCATTCTGTCGAGACAATTAATCACATCGACACAAACCAGAGTCGGGTTCACCAGCGTATTTTTTGCAGACATGGGATGTGCAGTTACACCCTTCACCTTAATAGTTGCGCTACCTGCGTTAAAGGTTTGGTATACGACCTCGCCCAGCTCGCAGCAGTCGATGGTATAAGCAAAATCCACGGGGAACTTGCTGAAATCCATCTTTTTAGAGCCGCACAGGCCAACCTCTTCATCCGGCACGAAGCAAACATAAATATCGCCATGCAGAATGCTCGGGTCCTCTTTTAAAGTCTCCAGAGCTACCATCAGGTTCGCAATAGCAGCCTTATTATCTGCGCCCAGCACGGAGGTGCCGTCGCTCGTAATCAAGTCGCTACCAATATATTTTTCGAGCTCAGGATGCTCGTTAACCTTAATATAAATTTGCTTTTCAGCGTTCAGCAGTACATCCCCGCCTTGATAGTTCTTCACGATTTGCGGATGCACATCGCCAGAAAGGTTTACATTGACAGTGTCAAGATGCGCTACCCAGCCCACGGTTGGCACCTTATGGTAGCCTGCAGGCAGATTGCTCGGCAGCTTGCCGGTCAGTACAGAATACTCGCTGATTTCCAAGTCCACGAGGCCCAGCTCAGCAAGATCGCTCTTCAAGAGCTCAGCCAGCTCGCGCTGACCCGGGGTGGACGGCACTACCGGCGCACCCTCATAGCTTTGAGAATTAATGGCAGCGTAACGGAGGAAGCGCTCCGTCAGACGCTCTTGTAAAGATTTCATAAGAAAACTTCCTTTCCAAAAAGAAAATACTACACAAGTCGTTCAGAAGGTACCAGAGACGAGCAAAAGCGACAAGTCGCGACCCAAATGGTTGCAAGCACAGCGCAGCAAACATTTGCTGGTCGCGCTGTACCTTGTGTAGGACGGCGTACTAAAAGTACGTCTACGAGCTTTTGTGAAGTATATGGTGCCTAATGGACGACTTGTTATGTAAAATTACATAACTCTTCTAGGATATACATAATCCGCCTGTAAGCCCAGAGGGATATCCAGACCCCAGAACAAATACAGCATAATAGTCAAGCTTACGAGCAAAGCCACAGTATACGGCAGCATCAAAGAGCTCAGCGTACCAATACCTGCACTCTTCACGTATTTTTGGCAATACAGGATAATCAGCGGATAAAACGCGAACATCGGAGTAACAACGTTTACCGCAGAGTCACTGACGCGGAAAGCAACCTGAGTCAGCTCCGGAGCAATGCCTACAGCCATCAGCATCGGTACGAAAATCGGTGCAAGAATAGCCCACTTCGCAGAAGCAGAGGTAATAATCAAATTCAGGAAAGCAACGAAAATGATAATACCAAAAACAGTTACCTGCGGCGGCAAAGCCAGGGATTTCAGGAATTCAGCACCAGCAACAGCAATCAGCGCACCCATATTAGAAGCACCAAAAGCATACAGGAATTGAGCTGCAAAGAAATAGAATACAATGAGCTGTACCAGCGTTTTTGTAATATCCTCCATCGCTTTGGTCACGTCTTTAGAGGATTTAAATTTGCCAACGAGCACACCATAAACAAGACCTACAGCACCGGTGAAAATAAAGAGCAATGATACGATGGACTGCATAACAGGCGCCTTAAAGCTTGCCAGCATGCCATTAGAATCACGCAAAATAGAGTCCTGCGGAATCAGCAATGCTACGAGGCCCACCACCATAGCTAAAAGTACAGCAGTAGCTGCGTAAAAGGCCTTATTTTCACGCGCAGTAACCTCAGTGTTACCATCCTCGCCCACATCAATATCCTCGTCCAACGGACAGTTTTTCCACAGCCAAGGCTCAACTACACGCTCAGTTACATACCAGCAGCTAGGAATAACAACAAAGGTCGCACCAAAAGCGTAGAAATAGTTGCAGAGCACGTTAACTTGGTAGCTAGGATCAATGATTTGCGCCGCACTTTGAGTAAAACCTTGAATAACGGGGTCAATGGCAGAGGGTGTATAGTTGGCAGCGAAAGCGCCCGCAATACCGGCAAAGGAAGCGCCAATACCTGCCAAAGGATGCTTGCCCGTAGCATAAAACATATAGGCAGCCACAGGAATAATAATTACATAACCGGTATCAGGACCCAAATGGCTCAGCATACCTACCAAAATAATAATCGGTGTAATCAAAAACTTGGGAGTTACGGCCAAAATCTTCTTCAACGCTGTGTTGATATAGCCGGAGCCATCGGCAATGCCAATACCCAGAGTGGCTACGATAACCATGCCCAACGGCGGGAAGCCGGAATAGTTGGAAACCATTTTGGACAGCAGCGTTACGAGGTTTTTGCCACTGAGCATATTGTTTACAACGATTTCCTTGCCGGTGGTCGGGTGCACA